>JAYVGK010000455.1:0-3026 GCA_043772215.1 Acidimicrobiales bacterium
GTTGGAGCATCCTTGGGCATGACGTCGGCTCACGGGGCTGGCGTCCTATCAGCGGTTCAGCAGGGCCGCTGACCCGGATGCCCGGGCCCCTTCAGCCACTGCACGGACCATGGTCGAATCGTCACGTGACAAACGTGAGTTGCTCCACAGACCATGGTCGAATCGTCACGTGACAAACGTGAGTTGCTGCACGGACCATGGGCGAATCGTCACGTGACAGGACAGCGGTGGGGGGAAGTTAAATTTCGTCAGTGACGATTCGACGATGGGAATGGGCGGTTGGGGTTTGGCCGGTTTGGTCACGTGTCGATTCGATCATGGTGGGAAATCGCAGGGTTGTTTGGGCTCTGGGGAGAAATTGTCACAGCCTCTCGGCATACTCCATTGCATGCCGAACCAAGCCGTTCCCAATCAACTGATCGTTGAATGCGCCCACTGCCACACCGACTTTCCCCATGCACGTCGCCCGGGTCGGCGCCGACTGTATTGCCGACGATCATGTCGCCAGCGAGCGTATGAACACCGCTGTCGGACCGCCCCACCGCCCCGGCCGCATCCATTCGACCATCCGACCACCAACGATGGCTTTGCTCCAACCACGCCGTGTTACGCCGAAGGGCGTACCCGCTTCATCTTCGGCAAAGGCCACGCAGTGGTCGCTGGGCCACCCGATGGCAAGCATCGCTTTCCTACGTTGTGTGGCCTCCAGGCAGTTCCCGGCGGCCGACCTTTCAGCAATGTCCGACCCGACTCATGCAAGAGCTGCGTTCGCCTGGCACTACGACGCCCTCCTACCAACTCCAGTCGACCTCAACACACCCTGCTGGCCACGCAACACCATCTCATGCAAACCGCCAATGCCTTACGTCTTGCTCGCCACGCCGGACACGACGTTGATGCGCGCACCCTGACACGACTTGTGCATCACGCACTGGAGCCCATCGCCAGATTGACCCTCAGCGTGCCACGAAGTACTTGGCTTGGGGATGGTGGCAGATGATGGCGGAAGTGGTCTGCTCCGGCTGATATTGCCAGCCGGTGTCCTCGTTGCACTCCAAGCCAATGCGTTCTGCTCCGAGCAGTATGGCCACCTTGGCGTTGTCCTCGAGATCGGGACAAGCCGGGTATCCCCAAGAGTATCGACCGCCGCGGTATTGCTGCCGGAACAACCCTGCCAACGACGGTCCATCTTCATCGGCAAACCCCAGTTCTTCTCGGATCCGGCGATGCCACAGCTCCGCCAGGGACTCGGCCATCTCCACCCCCAAACCGTGAAGCATGAGGTAATCCTGGTAGCGGTTGGCGGCGAATAGCTCGGCGGCGCGCTCACTCACTGGGTGGCCCATGGTGACGATATGGAAGGTGGCGTAGTCGGCCCGATCAGGCGAGAAGAAGTCGGCGATACACAAATTGGGCGCCTCCTTCTGTCGGGGATAGCTGAATCGCGTGAGTTCGACCGACCGGGTGTCATCAGCCCAGATGACAAGGTCGTTACCCATTCCGTTGGCTGCGAAGTGCCCGTACACCACCTGGGGTATGAGGATGCCGGTAGCCTTGGCATCGGCCAACTGAGCGCGTAACAGAGGCCTTATGCGCGCCTTGAATTCATCGTCAGACTCTTTCTTCTCGGGCCGAAACTGCCACTGATTACGAAAGAGCGCCGTCTCATTGACGTAAGCGGCAATGTCATCAAGGGCAATGCCCTTCACCACCCGGTTGCCCAGGAAGGGCGGTACGAAGATGGGATTGTCCACCAACACGTCGCTGGAGCGCACCACCGCTGCTTCCGGTTTGAGGGCTGATGCCTCGGACGAGCGTTGCGGTAGATCTCGTCCCCCGAGGGTCCGTCCGTACTCGACATCATCGGGAAGGGAACCCCGTTTCATCCCCATCAGTCGATCCAAGGTATGGAGACCTTCGAATGCATCCTTGCCGTAAAACAGGCGCCCGTCGTATACCGAGCGCAGGTCACGCTCCACGTAGGTCCGAGTGAGGGCGGCGCCGCCCAGCAATACGGGCATGTGGGCCAGGTTGCGGTGGTTGAGCTCCTCCAGATTTTCTCGCATGATGAGGGTCGACTTCACCAGCAGACCACTCATGCCAATGGCATCGGCCTTGACTTCATTGGCTTTTTCGATCATCTCGGCAATTCCGACCTTGATGCCGATGTTGTGGACCTCATAGCCGTTGTTGGTGAGGATGATGTCCACCAGGTTTTTCCCGATGTCATGCACATCCCCCTTGACGGTAGCCAGCACGATGCGGCCCTTGCCGCTATCGCCCTCTACCTTCTGCATATGCGGCTCGAGGTATGCCACCGACTTCTTCATGGTCTCGGCTGATTGCAGGACGAACGGCAACTGCATCTGGCCACTGCCAAACAGTTCACCCACCACTTTCATACCTTCGAGCAGGGTGTCGTTGATGATGCTGAGCGGCGTGATGCCTTCGGCCATGGCGCGGTCAAGATCGGCTTCAAGAGCCTCACGGTCGCCGTCGATGATGCGCCGGCTGAGGAGTTGCCGGATGGTCCAGCCGCTGCGGTCTTCCTTCTCGGCCGTCTGCGCGCTGACGTTTTCGAACAGAGCCATAAGCGCATGGAGCGGGTCATATCCGGGGGAGCGGCGGTCGTAGATGAGATCCAGGCATACCTGCTTCTGTTCCGCCGGTACTTTGTGCAACGGCAGGATCTTGGACGCATGCACGATGGCCGAGTCCATTCCGGCGGCCACACACTCCGCCAAGAACACCGAATTCAGTACCTGCCGGGCGGCCGGTTTCAGGCCAAAACTGATGTTGGACACCCCGAGCGTGCACGATGATCCGGGAAGCTCAGCCTTGATCCGTCGAATGGCATCGATGGTGGCCATCGCATCGCAGCGCAGATCTTCGTCTCCGGTGGAGAGCGGAAACGTGAGGGCGTCGAAGATAAGGTCCGTGGGGTGGATGCCATAGCGTTCGGTGGCAATGGCGTAGATGCGACGTGCCACGTCCATCTTCCACTCCACATCGCGGGCCTGGCCCTT
>JAYVGK010000456.1:0-3552 GCA_043772215.1 Acidimicrobiales bacterium
TTCAACTCGGCCCGCAAACGTTCTACGAACTGCACCCGGCATGGTTCGTCGTAAAGGTCCCCGCTCCAGTCGATGATGAACGCTTCAAGCAGCGAATACGTCTGCGCGTCATAGAACGTTGGCCGTCGTCCGAGATTGATGGCGGCAGGCAACGACACCCCGTCAGGACGGACGTACCACCCTGCATAGATACCATCGGCCGGCAAGCAGGTATCCATCGCCAACTTCACATTGGCAGTGGGAAATCCCAATGTCCGGCCCCGTTGGTCGCCCTTGATGACCACCCCACGTACCTCGTACGGACGATCCAGCAACGTGTCGGCTGCGCCCACCTCACCTTTGGAGAGCAGCTGACGGATGGCCGTGGACGACACCTTGTTGTGGGCGATGGCCACGGTGTCAGTGCCCATAAGCGTCATACCCACCACTTCAAAGCCCTCTTCCACCCCCATGGCCCGGAGCAGCTCCACATTGCCCCGCCGGTCTTTGCCGAAGTGGAAATCCTCGCCCACCACCACCACTTTGGCACCGGCGCAGCCGATGACCACCTCATGCACGAACTCTTCGGCGGACTCCGTGGAACGCTCCTCGTCAAAGGGCACCACGATGGTGACATCGACGCCGGTGGTAGCAAGCAGCTCCAACTTCTGGTCGAGGCTGGTGAGCAATTTGGGAGCAGACTCGGGTCGCACGATGCTGGCCGGATGACGATCGAAGGTGATGACCGTACTGAGCAGACGGCGCTCGGCGGCCAGTCGGCGAACCTCGGCAATGACCGCCCGGTGGCCCACATGCACGCCGTCGTAGGCGCCGATGGTGACCACAGTGCCCGCGGCCCCCTCGACAGCGCCGCTACGGGGGTCATAGATCACCTGCATTCCGATCAGGTTACCGGGGTGTGGACGTTCTACGAAACTCTGCTGTTGCGCCACAGCCACTCGTCAGCGGGTGATGACCACGGCCGGTTTGGATTCACCGCCGCGAAAACGCTCGTAAACCCCTACCAACACGTCGTCGGGGCCACATACGCCCCAGGCGGTGTCGCTCACGGCGTCACCGAACACCTCGTCGGCCAGCACCCGTCCATTGCGAATGAGGGCAACCGTGTCGGCGTCCACCACTGCCATGGCCCGGCCGCGCAGTGCGTCTCGCAACGACAGCATGGGTCGCTCCCCTAGATCGTCGTCGAGGGGCGCCGCTTCGACCTGGGTGAAGGGACCTACTGCCGTGCGACGCAACCTGCGCAGATGCGCCCCTCCTCCGAGCGCCGTTCCAACATCAGCAGCCAGTGTGCGCACGTACGTTCCACTGGAGCAGTGCACCTCCACCGAAAACACGCCGGGGGCCACCTCGTCGAACACGTCGTAGCGGTACACACTCACCGGCCGGGGGGTGCGTTCCACGGCAATGCCCTCGCGTTCGTATTGATGCAGACGTTTGCCCGCCACCCGCACCGCCGACACCATGGGCGGCAATTGCAGGATGGGCCCCACGAACCGGCCCGCCGCTTGGCGTACCTGGCCCACGGTGATGCCCGCCATGTCATGGGTGGTAAGTACGTCTCCGGAATCGTCCAGCGTCGACGTCTCGGTGCCGAGCACCACCTCGGCCGTATAAGTCTTTCCCAACGCTGTGAGATACGGCAGCAGCTTTGTGCCCTGGCCGAAACCCACCAACATCACGCCGGTGGCATCAGGGTCAAGCGTGCCGGAGTGCCCGGCCCGGGCTTGACCAAACACCCGGCGACATCGAGCCACCACGTCGTGGCTGGTGATGCCGGCCGGTTTGTCGATGACCAAAACACCGTCGCGACCACTGTCCTTGGTGCGACGCCCCATCAGTGTGCGGGCGTCTCGTCGGTGTCCTCGTCGGCTTCGATGTCGTCGTCGATGCCGTCGTCGATTCCGTAATCGATGCCCTCAGGGGACCGTGGCATGGTGGCGATGATGTGCTCGATCTTGATGCCCTCGCTGATGGCCGGATCGTTGACAAAGGACAGCAGCGGAGTGCGTTTCATGCGAATCTGGCGGCCTACCGCGGCCTGGAACCGGGATCGATACTGCATGAGCCCTTCGTGGGCGTTGTTCTGACCCAACAGGGCCGAGTAATACACCCTGGCCCGGCTGAGATCGGGGTCGATTTCGATGCCCGTGATGGTGACCATCTGCAGGCGATCATCGTCGAGGAGCTCAAGTTCTTGGGCAATGACCTCGCGCATTGACTCGTTGATGCGGGCCGTGCGCGGGAAGGCCCGACTGCTGGATCCTTGACGATGGCTTCCCCTGGGCATCTGATCAGTCTCGCGCTCCGTGGTGGGCCGTCGAGCAGGCCCAGTTGAGCAGGACCGGCAGAGCAGCCCTAGTCCAACCAGGTGCGCTCGGTCTCGGTGACCTCGATCTCGGGCCACGACCAGATGAAGCGGTCCACACTGTCGAGGACCCCCGTCACCTGGTGCTCAGCCGACCCCACTGCGGCAATGCCGATGGCAGCGCGCTGCCAGGTGTCCTGGAAACCCACCTCGGCCACGGCTACCCCGAACCGGTTGCGGATCCCTTCGATGAGGGGGCGCAACACGGCCCGTCGCTCTTTCAACGAATGCGAATGGCCGATGTGAATTTCTACCCGCAGCGCGCAGACGAACATGCCCTAGATATCGTCGGCGAAGGCCCTCATCTTCTCCACCGTCTTGAGCTTCTGCTCCAACGTGCCACTGAGACCCATCTGAAGGTGGGTTACTCCACTCTGCGCGTACGCAGCCATGCGCTCCTTGATCTGGCCCTCGGATCCCACCAGTGCCGCTGCCGCCAGATAGTCGCGCGGGATGGCAGCGGCGGCCTCGTCCTTCTTGCCGTCCAAATACAAGTCTTGGATGGTTTTGGCCTCGCCCTCCCATCCGTAAGCGCACATGATGTCGTTGTAGAAGTTCTTACCGCGAGCACCCATGCCCCCGACATACAACGCTGCTGATGGGCGAGCGCTGTCGAGCACCTTCTCCACCACGCTGGCATCCTCGGTGAACATCACCGAGCCACCGGCCAAGATCTGCAATTTGCCCAGTTCAGCACTGCGTTTCTTGAGCCCCAACTCCATGGCGTCACCCCACACCAGGTCGGCCTTCTCGGGGATGTAGAACACCGGGATCCAACCGTCGGCCAATTCTGCCGTGGCCTCCACGCTCTTACCCTTGAGCGATGCCCACCACAACGGGATGCTGGAGCGCACCGGATGGTTGATCAACTTTAACGGCTTGCCCAAACCGGTGCCCTGGCCCTGCGGCAGCGGGATGTCGATGGTCTTGCCGTGGTAGTCGATGACCTCGCGCCGCCAGGTGGCCCTACACACTTCCATGGTCTCTTTGATGCGTTGCATCGGCTTCTCGTAAGGCACCCCATGAAAACCTTCGATCACTTGAGGACCCGATGCCCCCAAACCGCAGTTCACACGGCCACCAGACACGTAATCCAACCCGGCGAAGGTCATGGCCATCAATGTGGGGGTACGTGAATAAACGTTGACAATGGCCGAACCGATTTCCACTCGCTCGGTTTTTGC
>JAYVGK010000457.1:0-3419 GCA_043772215.1 Acidimicrobiales bacterium
ACGAGTAGGGCGTAACCATTGACGTCGTTGACGGCCAGGCCCAGCTTGGCGCCAATGAACCACACCAAGTTCATGGCCGCCACCCCCAGCAGAGCCGACAACCCGTAGCCGCCGCTCACCCAACGTCGCTGGCCCACCTTGAGTGACACGTAGGCCCACTCGACCACGAACGAAGCCAGCAAGGTACTGAAGGCAATCATGACGGCGGCGTAGTTGTTGAAGCTCATGGCCGTGGGCACGAACGCTTTGCCCACCCCGTGACGCACTGCGACGTAAGCGCCGCAGAGCGCAGCCACGAACAGTGAACCAGCGGCGATGACGGCCTGAGCACCCAGAACAGCGGAGTTGCCCGGCCGATGATGAACCGTTATCTCGGTAGCGGCGGTGGCCATTACGCAACTCCCTCGATGGTGGCCGCCTGTGCTGGGCGGCGGCTGAGACGGGTGGCGAGCCCCACACTGCCCACCAGGGCAACAGCAAACGACAGGCTTCCCACCGCAATGAGCATCTTGCCTACGGCCGCCACCACGTTCAGGGTTTGAAATGATTGGTTGGTGGCGCTGCTGTCCACCAAGGCACCCACGGCCAGCGAGATACCCGACAGCAATACGCCACCAGTGAGCGCTAGCCCCGCCAACCCGGACCCGACTTTGGACAACTCCGAACCGACGCCATCTTTGGCGTGTTCCACCAGAACCCCGGTTGCTCCCAGCAGCGCCGCTCCGAACACCACCAAGTTGGTGACACCGAACTGGAAGAACTGAATGCCATCACCGGACACCGTGCGCGCTGCCGCCACGGCAATGAGGATGGCTCCGGCCCCAATGGCTGCGATGACTCCGAGGGCATACAGCAGCGACGGGCCTGGTTTGAGTCCGCCGCGAAGACTGCCGAGGACCAGCAGCAGCACCAGGCCTAGTGGTATCAGTATCAAGCCGGTGACCCAGCGCGATGTGGGGACCACGGCGGCTGAGGCAATCGAGCTTCCACCCGTCCAGATGCCGAGGGTGAGTACACCTGCGGCCAGGATCAGCCAGTTGACCACCGGCCCACCCACCAACGGCCGGCCGGTGCGGCCCACCACAACGTCGGCCACCATGCCAACAGCCGGAAGGGCAATGAGCAACGACTCAGGACGACCCCACATCCACACCATGTGCACCCATACCAGTTGTGATCCTTCAGAACTGAACAGCGTGCCGCCGAAATGCTGATCGAGGTACAGCAGGAACACACCGGCCACGAAGGCCGGTAGGGCGATCAGCATCATCACAGACGTCACGAAGATCGACCAGGAGAACGGCCGGATGTCTCCGAAGGCCAGGCCCGACCGGCGTTCGGTGACGACAGTGACCAAGAGGTTGACGGCCCCCGCCAAGGTCGCCAACGACACCAGGATCAGCGACGCCAGCAGCAAATCGGTGGCCTTGTTGGCCACCGTGCCGTTGGCCGTCAGCGCAGATGAAGACGTGACCATGAATGATGGTGGACCGTCTTGCACCAGATACGCCGACACAAACGTGGTGGCACCAACTACCCAGCCCCACAGAGAAAACGATTGCATCCGAGGAAACGCCATGCGCGCCGCCCCAATTTGTCCTGGCACCACCAACGACCCAACGGCGATCCACAACGGCAAACCGATGAGCACGCCCCAGGCATTGTCATGGGCGCCGAGCAGCGCCGTGATGGAGGATCGACCGGAGGCGCTCAGGGAGAAGAGATTTCCCACCGCACCGTGGACCACCACGCCAATGACGGCAGCGGCTGCCGCCATGAGTAGAACAAGGCCCACATGGAGTTGGCCGATACGGCGATGGTCGGGGGTGGAAATCCAGTCGGCACCAGGGTCGATGCCGAATACGGCGGCGTCCACGGCGCTTGAGGTACTGGAGGGTGCGGTCAGCGTCATGCGCGATTCCTCGTTGAAGGCCTGGACATGCAGTGCGCGTAGCCAGGTCCGAAAGACGGACGCCGAGACTGTAGTAGCTCGGCCAGGGAGGATACGAGTCCCCGATCACCGGTCATCGGCCCACCTTGACCACTTGATCGAGCATCATCGAACCGAACAGCAACGTTACGTAGGCGTTGGAGTAGATGAACAGCCGCATGGCCGTCTTTACTGACCCATCGCGATACAGCGCAATGGCATAGGCCAGGAAGGCTGCCCCCAACACAATGGCAGCCCCCAGATAGATGAACCCCATGCCGCCCACTTCGTAGAACACGATGGATAACACCCACAGCACTGAGGTGTAAGCGATGATCCGCTTGGCGGTGGCGGTGAGGCTGGCCACTACGGGCAGCATCGGGACCCCCGCTTTGCCGTAGTCATCCTTGTACTTCACGGCCAGCGCCCAGAAGTGCGGCGGGGTCCATACGAAGATCACCGCAAACAGCACTACCGGGGCCAGCGACAGGCTGTTGCGTACCGCCGACCAGCCAATGAGTACGGGTACGGCCCCGGCTGCTCCCCCAATGACAATGTTCTCCACCGAGATCCGCTTCAACCAAATGGTGTACACAAACACGTAGAACAAACAGGCCGCCACCGCCAACACTGCTGACAACAAGTTCACTTGCCACCACAGCCATCCGAACGCCAACACCTCGAGCCCGATGGCAAAGGTGAGCGCCGCACGAGGAGTGATGACCCCGGTGACGAGGGGGCGATGTTTGGTTCGTTCCATCAGTGCATCAATGTCTCGATCCCAAACCATGTTGATGGCATTGGCCCCAGCAGCAGCCAGAGTTCCACCCACGAACGTGGCGACCATCAACCAGATTCCCGGAACCCCGCGTGCCGCCACGAACATGGTGGGGATGGTGGTGATGAGCAGTTGCTCGATGATGCGCGGCTTGGTGAGGGTGATGTAGGCACCAACGGTGGACAAACGGCGATCCCGAGAAGCAGTGAGGCGTTGCGACCGCTGCAGCGGAGCCGTTCTGAGCCGTGGCATGACGGTTTCGAGCGTACCGGTCGTACAGCCACACCCGTACATCAGCGGAGGCCGAACGGTGATCCAAACGGTCACGCAACCCATTGGTGTCGTGCCAACATCTGGAGATGTCCACGGTCGCACCGGTTGAGCTGGACCAGCCCGGTACCGACGAGGCCATCTCGATCGACCATCCGTGGGTGGTGATCGTTTGGAATGATCCCATCAATTTGATGTCATACGTCACGCTTGTTTTGCAGAAGCTGTTCGGCTACTCCAAGGAGAAGGCCGAAACTTTGATGTGGGATGTCCACACCAAGGGTCGAGCAGTGGTGTCCACCGGGCCCCGGGAGCGTGCTGAGCTCGATGTGTTTCGCCTCCACGAGTACGGCTTATGGGCCACCATGCAACACGATGAGTGACCATGACAAGTAACCACTAGTGCTCAAACGACGCAAACCCCCCATACGTTTTGCCCCG
>JAYVGK010000458.1:0-3089 GCA_043772215.1 Acidimicrobiales bacterium
GCGGTGCGCTTCTCCAAGAATGCCGCTGCACCTTCGCGATGGTCGGCGGTCCGGAAGAGTCGCGCCAAAGTAGAAGACACCCACGTTCCAACGGTGTCCCAGTCCGGGTCCAAGGTACTGCGCAGTCCCGCCTTCAGGGCTTGGACGGCCAACGGCGGATTGGCAGCCACCCGCTCGGCCAATGCCAATGCGGCGGGCATCAACTCGGCGTGGGCCACCACTCGCGACACCAGGTGGATACGGAGGGCCTCCATGGCGTCCACCATCTCCCCGGTGAACAACAGTTCTGCTGCCTTCTCCCGCCCCACCAACGTAGCCAGCCTCCCCAAACCGGCAACGTCACTGACCAGACCGCGTAGGACGAACAACTCACTGAAACGCGCTCGCTCAGACGCCACCCTGATGTCGGCCAACAGCGCCAATTCCATACCCCAACCCACTGCGGCACCATTGACGGCGGCGATGACGGGAATGTCGGTATGCAGCAACGCATCAGCGGCCGGCGTGGTGCGGGGTTGGCGCTCCAGTCGGTCCGATGGACCCCCTTCGGCGACCATCACCAGGCGGACGTCGTCGCCGGAACAAAATGCCGGATCGGCTCCGGTGATGACGATGCAGCGCGCCGTACTGGTACGCACGGCGCGTTCCAAAGCGCCATAGGTGCGGTGGGTGAGGGCGTTGCGCGCGGCGGGACGGTCCAGCGTGATGACGTCGATGTACTGGCCGTGGCGCTCCACCCGCAGGCCAACCGGATCGCCCGAATTCTCCTGATCCACCGGCGCTGTGCTCATGTGGCGAGATGGCTGGTGAAAAAGGCCAAAACCCGCTGCCACGCCAACGCCGAGGCGGGCGCATCGAACTGTTGGCGATGATCACAGTTGAAACCGTGATCGGCGTCATATACGAACACCTCACTGGCGGGAAAGGCGGTGCGGATGCTGTCGATGGCCTCGGGTGGTAGCGAGTGATCCTTTGACCCCAGATGGAACTCGAGTGGCACTTGCGGTTGTTCGTAGAGGAACTCGGTGACCCGGGTGCCGTAGAACGACGACGCTGCGTCTACCAACCCGCCCAACCGAGTGGCCGCCAAGAAGGCCAACACACCACCCCAGCAGTACCCCACTGCGCCCACCCTGGCCATCCCCTCACCGTGCAGCCAGGTGGCCGTGGCGGCTACATCTCGCACTTGTGGATCGGTGCCGATGCCAACCACGTGACCTCGTCCGCCCGTGATGCCATCAGCGTCATAGTCAAGCTCCACGCCCTTCTCGCGCCGGTCGAACAACGCAGGCGCCGCCGCCAAGAACCCAGCAGCCGCGAATCGATCGGTGACTTCTCGGATATGTGTATTGACACCAAAGATCTCTTGGATCACCACCACGCCCCCCTTGGGCGTGGTGTCCGGTCGGGCCACCCAGGCATCGAAGACGTGACCGTCCGAGGACGTGATCTGCTCGATGGTTCCCATGGGATTTGACCCTACCCGCGCCTCCCACCAAGAGGACCAGTCGGGCGCTTCCCAAGTCCCATGGCGGCACGGCGACGGGTCATGAATCGCACCCATGCACCGGCCAGCACGCCGCGCACCGCCACGGTGATGAGCACGACCGTGGCTTCGAGAATCTGTACGAATTCGGTGGGAACTTCAGACCTCAGTTCCATACCGATGGCCCCAGTTTGCAGTGCACTGAACAACAGTCCGAACGCCACCGTGGCCACCAGACCGCTGGCGGCTACCACTGCAATCATCACTCCGTTCCAGCCGTAATTGCCACCGATGCCGCGCACGAATCGATGAGGACCGGCCAATGCCAACATTCCTCCGCCCAACCCCGCCAACCCACCAGAGACTCCCAGGATGGCCGTCACGTTTCGTTCCACTGCCACCCCACCCAGTCGGGCGAATCGACGCGCTGCACCGGCCATTCGCCATTCGTAACCAACGGTGGTCCGGTGGACGAGGAACCACAACGCCCCTGAAACGACCGCAGTCACGGGTACTCCGATCGACAACCGTCCCAGTGACGGCAAGAACGCTGCCGAATGTATTGCCCGAGTGGTGGGCGAACTGCGGGTGGGATCGGCCAACGGTGATGCAATGAGCCACTGGGTGAGGTAGTCCGCCATGAAGTTCAGCATCAACGTGACGATGAACTCATCCATGGTGAACCGGCGTCTCGAAACCCCTGCGATGCCCGCCCACAATGCGCCGCCGAGGGCCGCCAACAGCAGACACAACGGCACCACCATAACTGCAGGGCCCGGTAGATAGATGCCTCCCACCACGGCAAACAATGCACCCATGAGGAACTGGCCCGGTTGACCCAAGTTCACTGCGCCGGTGGAGAACGCCAGCGATGCTGACAACCCGCACAGCACCAGTGGGACCGCATTGCCAGCGGTGTCGGCCACCGCACGGTAACTGCCGACCGAAGAACGCAGAAGGCCGGCATATGCATCGACGGGCCGGTAGCCGAACAATTTCAGGAGTAACACGCCCAACAACAGTGCCGAAACGATCCCGGCAAGTGCAGTGATGAAGGTTCGCCGTCGCGTCATGGCGAACCAGACAACATGGCTGTGCCCACCTCCTCGATGGTGAGCGACGCAGTGGCCCCTTCCAGGGCCACCACGCCCCGATGCAACACCACCAATCGGTCGGCCAATTGGAACAATTCGTCAAGGTCGGCCGAGATGAGCAACACACCTCGACCCTCAGCGCGCATACTGAGTATGAGCTGGTGTACCTGTTGGATGGAGCCGACGTCGAGCCCCCTGGTGGGCTGATCCAACACCACCAGTGCTCGGTCCAGTGCCAGTTCCCGGCCAAGGATCACCTTTTGCTGATTGCCGCCTGACAACGACCCGATGGGCTGACGAGACGAGTCCATGGTGATGCCAAATCGAACCTTCAATTCGTCAACGAAGCGGCCAGCCCGGCCCGTATTCAGGATCCGTCCGGCAATAGAGGCGAACGACGGGGTGAGGCGATGATGGGTCATACGGGCGTTGTCCAAGACTGATTCGTGCACCGCCATGCCGTCGAGTTTGCGTTCGGCCGCCACATAGCTGAGATGACGGCGCCGCTC
>JAYVGK010000459.1:0-6125 GCA_043772215.1 Acidimicrobiales bacterium
ATCGAATCCACTACGGATTCTCATGAACAGGAGATCTCGACATGACTCACAACTCTCGAATCAAGCAAATCCTCGGCACTGCCGGTGTTGCCACCCTTGCCCTCACCACCTTCGGAATCGGTGCCGCCAATGCCGCCCCCGCAGTGGCCAAGTCCACCCCGACGGCTACCAAGACAGTCGCCAAGAAAAAGGCCCCGAAGAAGGCCAAGAAGGTCATGAAGAAGAAGGTTGCTGCCGCTGACACCACGATCAAAAAGAAGTAGCACAAACCAACGCAAATTTGTCCGGTGAACACGGGCCAACGTTCGAGGGGCAACCGCAATGATGGGTTGCCCCTCGAACGCGTCAGCCTCGCCGTGGTACGGGCCGTGCGGTTGACGGTGCCACCTTGGAGCGGCGCAGGGAGGACGGCGGGCGGCGACTGCCGTGTTGCTCATGAACGGCTGCTGCAGCCCCGCTGCGACGGGCCTCGGCCTTGATGCGATCGATGTGGGTCCATGCCTGAGCTACAGCGTCAGCATGGTTAACAATGGGTGCTGGGTACATCGGAGGCACACCCCAGAATGTGCCTGCCAACAACCACGGCTGATGCACTGCAGATCCATCGACGTCAACGAGTTCCGGCACCCAGTGCCGAACGAACTCCCCGTTGGGATCGTGGTCAAGGCCCTGCTTTACCGGGTCATAGATGCGAATCGTGTTGATCCCGGTGGTGCCGCTCTGCATTTGGATCTGTGGATAGTGGATGCCCGGCTCGTAGTCGATGAACGATCGAGCCAGATGAGCTGCAGTAGCTCGCCAATCAAGCCATAGGTCATACGACGCAAACGATACAAGCATGGCGCGCATACGAAAGTTGATCCAGCCAGTGGCGTTCAGCGATCGCATGCAGGCATCGACCATTGGATAGCCGGTGGTACCGGTGGCCCAAGCCTGATAGCGATCAGCAGCCCGCTGATCCGAAGTGGGATCAAGTCGTAATCCGTCGAATGCTGCGATATAGCTGTGGTGCTCCAATGAAGGTTGATCTTCGAGTTTCTGGATGAAGTGCGACCGCCAGTGCAGCCGCTCTTCGAATGCCGCCAACGAAAACCGTTTGGCCGGCGACGATGCTGCGGCACGTCTGCTGCGGGCGATGACCTCGCGTAGCGACACGGTGCCGTACGTGAGATGGGCGCTGAGGCGCGAGCAACCGTCCCACGCCGTGACCGGTGAAGACAGGCGCTTTTCGTATCCCACACATCGCTCGTCGAGAAACGAGCGCAGCGTGTGTTTGGCCACCGCTTCACCGGCCGCGTGTGTTCCGGCAGGAGCACTTGCGCTGAGGCCGAGATCGTCGCATTCCGGAACGGATCCTGGATCGATGGCACGGCCATCGGGGAGCAGCGCTGGAGAGAGTGAAGTCGGCGGGGGCAACAGCGGCTGCGCCATGCGGACCCGGGCAATGGATGACCAGTCGTCCCGGCTGCTGAGACGCCGCACCACGAAATCACGGGGAATCTCGGTGACACCGATCCCTGCATGACAGGCCCAAGCCAGCACCGCCCGATCGCGTCGGAACGTCCAGTCGTTACCTGTCTCTTCATAAGCCCACAGATGATCTACGAACCCACCCATTTCCGCCACCACTTGTTGCAGGACCTCGACGGCTTCACCCATACGCACGATGAGCGGTGCGCCCAGCGCTCCCAAGGACTGACGTAATTCCACCAGTGAGGTGCGGATGTACGACCAGTGTTGCGCAGCACTGTCGGGTTGATTCCATAGCTCAGGCTCCACGATGTAAAGCGGCAGCACCAGACCCCGCTGCGCAGCCAGCGTCAACGGCTGATGATCACGAACCCTCAGGTCATGTTTGAACCACACGATTTGCACACCCGATCCACCCATGACATTCGAACCTATCGACCCTGCCCCGCCTATCCACAGACACTCGAGCCCTTCCCACTCCCTCCGGTCGCCACCCGGCCGTCACACTGGGGCTGCCCGCCAGGTCACGGACCCACCAACTCACCAGCAACGCCCTGCCATGGCCGCCGATAAATTCGGGATCAGCAAGGCGCACCCAGATCGGCAGCATGTGGCGGAAGTCGAAGCCGTATATGAGGCTGGCGGCGTAGATCGCCCCGTTGAGCCCTCCGGCACTGGCCCCCGACAGCACATCCACCTGGACCGAGCTATGTCCGGCGAGGCGCAGATCTCTGGGCAGGTATCTCTGTATCCCTCCTCACAGGAGACGGGTTAGATCGGTAGGGGTATCAACCGCTGTAAGTTGGAATGACAAGAGACGCCGTAGTGTCGACGCCTCGCTCACCGCAGTACAGGAGGGCATTCGTCATGAATAGATCGTCCACAATTCAAGGGTCGCAACCCCGGTGGACAACATGATTGCCTTGGCGTGGGTGGTGCTGGCATTGGTTCTACTGGCCGTGGAACTTCATCACATTGCGTTCTATGCGCTCTTCGGAGCCATCGGCGCAGGTGCAGCGGCGGTAGTGGCGTGGATACGCCCCAATGCCATTGGCGCCCAGTGCGTCGCGGCGTTGGCGGCGGGCGCCTTCGGCCTCGTACTCATTCGTCCCTATGTGAGCAGAGCATTTCCCCGCCATCACGATGGCCGAGTGGCCATTGGTGTGCACGGCGGTTTCATCGGCGAGCGGGTGGTGGTGCTCGACGCAGTGTCAGGGAGGGCAGGAGGTCATGTGCGCTTGGCCGGAGAGAGCTGGCTGGCCGTGAGTGGCACCGACACGGACATCCCCGCTGGCTCTTCAGCAGTCATCACCGGCGTTCGAGGGACAACTCTCACCATTCTCGCCACCGATGATCACGTGCACGCTTACGTGCCTTCACCCCAGCTATGAACAACTCAGAAGGAGCAACACGTTGATTGCAATCAGCAATTCGGGTACGGCTGCATTGGTGGTGGTGGCACTGGTTTTGTTGGTGGCGCTATATGCACTACGAGGCATGATCAACATCGTCCAGCAGGGCGAGGTAGGTGTGGTGAAGCGCCTGGGCGAGTACCGCAAAACGCACGAGCCGGGCCTGGTGATTCTTGCGCCATTCATCGACGGACTGCAGCGGGTGGACATTCGCGAGATTCCTCGGCCCGGAGATCGCCAAGAGGTCATCACCAAAGACAACGTGGTGGTCACCGTCAACGCCACTATCTTCACGCAGATCGTGGACGCCAAACAGGCACTGTTCAGCATTGCCGAATTCGATGTAGCCATCGATGCACTGGCTCGAACAGCTCTGCGATCGGTGATCGGCACACTGTCGCTGGACCAAGCGTTGTCGGAGCGAGAGCGCATCAACACCGATGTGCAGTCTCAGATGGAAGCGGTCACCGACAAGTGGGGTATCCGGATCAACCGCATCGAGATTGTGGAGATTTCCCCGCCACCGCAAATCCTGCAGGCCTTGGCGCTGCAGAAGCAGGCTGATCAGGAGAGCCGGGCCAAGATCTTGCAGTCTGAGGGCATACGCCAATCCGCCATCAATGTGGCCGACGGCAATTCCCAGGCGGCCGTGAAAACCGCTGAAGGTGAACGCCAGGCTGCCATCTTGCGGGCTGAGGGCAACCGTCAAGCCACCATCCTCGAGGCTGAAGGTCGAAGTATCGGTATCGCCAGTATCTACGGCGCCATCAAGGCGGCACAGCCCGACCCCACCCTGTTGGCCATCTTGCAGCTCGACGCCCTCACCAAGTTCGCCGACAGCGACAACACCAAGGTGCTGGTTCCTTACGAGAGTGCAGCCCTTCTCGGTGCGGCCCAAGCCCTGAAAGGCATTTTGGGCGAGGTCCCGGGCAACTCCAACTGAGCCGCCTGGCTTGACCACCTCCATCTCGTCGTAAAACTCGTCACCCGCAACGTAATTTTGCGACGAGTTCGATCTGGGCCCGTCAGAGTTTGGCGACCACCCCATCTCGTCGTAAAACTCGTCACCCCAAACGTAATTTTGCGACGAGTTCGCCACGGCCGGTGGGGGAGAGTCGTGAAGAACACGCATTGGTGAAGTGCCGCCCTGTAGAGAAGCCGTAAAGGGACTATGCGAACGGTCCGCAAAGCGATTCAGTGATGGGACAGTCCCCAGCCGAGGTATCCGTCATGAAACTGCAGCCGTCTGTCCGCGAAGATCAATGGATCGGTGCCGCTGCAGGAGTGGTGGCGGCAGTGGCCGTGGCTGGACTCTTGGGTGCGGCTCGCGATCATGTTGGTGTCACCAGCGGTGCCCTG
Organism: Acidimicrobiales bacterium; assembly: GCA_043772215.1. Taxonomy (GTDB): domain Bacteria; phylum Actinomycetota; class Acidimicrobiia; order Acidimicrobiales; family JANYDT01; genus JANYHQ01. Next base: position 4,242 of record JAYVGK010000459.1, read on the forward strand.
ACGTTGGCCATTGTGGTGGTGCTGGCCGCCTCCACGGGTGGACGCATTGCCGGGCTCGTGACCTCAGTAGTGGCAGCGCTGTCGTTCAACTTCTTCATGATCGCCCCGTATTACACCTTTCGAATCGATGCCGGAACTGACCTGGTCGCCGTGGTGCTGCTGGCATTCATCGGAGTGGTGGTGGGGATCGGAGCAGAACGGCGCGGCATAGCCGGGGAACGAGCGGCGGAGGACATTGCTGCCATCGATGCCCTGTCGAACATTGCTGCACTGGTGGTCCAAGGTAGTGACCGAGACACCGTATGGCTGGCGTTGCAGAAGGAACTGGGCACCATCGTGGGGGCAACCACCCTGCGATTGGTGGATGATTCCAACGATCCCAATGTACGCTTACTTCCGATACTCGACGGCCGGGGGACACTGCATCGTCCACGCGACCGTGAATCAAGCGGTCACGTGGTGCGTCATTTCCGCTACACCCGTCGTGGGCTCAGCCTTCCGGTTGAAGGGGTCGCCGTTGCGCTCACCACGCACGGTCACGCCGGTGGCAGCGTGGTGATCGACACCGATCCGGGCGTGGGCAGCTCGCTGGAACACCGGGTGGCAGCTGTGGCCATGATCAGGCTGTGGTCGTTGGCGCCGTAGCTCAGCCCACAATGCGTGCAGTACGCAATGCGGCAATGTCATCGTCGCTGTACCCCACGGAGCGCAGCACCTCGTCGGTGTGCTGACCAAGCAGCGGGGATTCGATTCCGAGCAAGCCACCGCCATCACTGAGCAGAAACGGTGGTGCCACCACGGGCACCGGCCCCACTACCCCTGGCACGAATGCCGACTCCATGAATTCCGACGCAATGTGTGGATCGTCCAGGGCCTGCTGCGGTGAGTACAGCGGGCCCGCCGGCACGGTTCCATCCGCCAGTTCAGCCAAGACCTCGGCAGTGGTGCGCTGTGCACACCACTGCGACACCAGTTCGCTGAGGGTGCCGCCGTTGGCCCCACGTAGGTCATCGGTTTCGAAACGGGGGTCGTCGGCCAGTTCCGGTCGACCGATGGCTACGCACCAGCGGCGAAACATCGGATTGCCCACCACCTGCACGATGACGTGTCCATCACTAGTGGCCACGATGTCGCTTGGTCCGGCCGCCGGATGGCGATTGCCGGTGGCCCGGCGCCCGACTGCGGTGACGGCCTGCTCGGTGAGCACGTGGCCGCTGACGGCCAGCGCCGTACCCAGCAGGCTGGCCTCCACGTGTGACCCAACACCCGTATGCCCTCGTTGCATCAGGGCGCCCATGACCGCAATGGCCAGATTGCCGGCGGTGCCGTAATCCACCCATGGAACAAAGCTCTTCATGGGATCCCCGCGATGACCGCTGAGGTAAGTGGCTCCGCTCATCACCTGACCAATCCCGTCAAAACCGAGGCGCCCTGCGTACGGACCGGTGGAGCCGAAGGTGGTGGCCGTGGCCAACACCGCCAGGGGGTTCACCGAGTGCACCGTGTCCCAATCCAACCCCATGTTCACCAATGAATCGTCGGGAAGATTGGCCACCACCACGTCGGCGGTACGCAGTAGCCGGGCCACCACCTCCCGACCTTCAGGCTTGGTGGGGTTCAGCCCGATACACCGCTTACCACGGTTGCAGTGGACAAAATAGGCGCCGATGTCATCGGCCCCAATGGGAAAGAGGGTCCGATCTTCGCCTCCGGTTGGCCGTTCTATCCGGATGACCTCAGCGCCCATGGATTGCAGAATCTGAGCACACCATGGGCCAGCCACATACCGACCGAAGTCAAGAACACGAATGGAGTTGAGCACGGCGGTCATGATCGATGATCACTCACCCACATCGGACTGTGCCAGCTCAGTCACGGGGCCCC
>JAYVGK010000460.1:0-3788 GCA_043772215.1 Acidimicrobiales bacterium
TGATTGATCGACTCCTGGTTGGCCATCCGCCACGTCCGCACCGGACAATCCATGGGTCGCGGTACCAGCGGACGACTGGCAAAGCGACCTTCCGTGGTACTGGGCCGGGCCCCGAACGCGCCGGACACGGTGAACACCTCGGTGTCTCCCACGCGGCCGATGACGCGCGCCTGCGAGGTGTAGTGGCCCTCTACTGGCACCACCACTTCTAGGTCAAGTACGTCCCCGTTCTTGGCAAATGACAGGTACTGCGCCGACGCCCAGACCACCCGTCGACCGGTGCGCGCTTCCATTGCCTCGATGCCAGCCGCCAAGGCCGCCCCTCCGAAGAGATTGCCCGAGAAGCTGCAGAGGCTTGGCGTAACCGGAAGCCTCCAGTGGGTCGGTAGCCCAGGTTCGAGACCGAGAAAGGAGCGAGCATCCATGCGTGTGGGTTAGCGCCGGAAAAACTTGGCGAGGAAGTTCTTCACCATTGGGTTCTTGGCCATGTCCTTGACATCGTCGATGACACTGCCGTCTTTGTTGCGATCCAACATGCCGGTGACTTTGCCAAACGCCCCCGACGCACCTGATCCGCCTGCATCGGCCGCTCTGGTCATCGCCACCTTGGGTGCACCTCCGGGAGATCCACCGTCACCAGGTCCACCATCACCAGGTCCGCCGTCACCAGGTCCGCCCCCGAGCATTCCCGACAACATTGCACCGATTCCACCACCGCCACCCAGCAAGCCGCCGAGCATGTCGGAGAGTCCACCAGCCTGTACTCCGCCGCTCTGAGACCCCATCTTTCCCAGTGCGCCTAACACCATCGGGGCCAGCGCCCCCATGAGGCCAGCAGCCTTCGCCGCGTCGAGCCCTGTCTGCTGGGCCACTGCCTGTACTGCTTGGTCTTGCTCGCCTCCGAACACTTTGCCGAGCACTTTGGCGCCCACGGCATTGTTGGCTTCGCTGTCGAGTTGCGGGTCAAGATTGTCAAGCAGGCTGCCAGCGTGGTCCTTGTTTACGGCATTGGCCAATGCCTGAGCACCACCGTCGGTCTGGGCATTGGAGTGCAATTGACCCAAGATCTTGGGTAATGCGACTGCGATGGCGGCTTGGGCCCCTTGCTCGTCCGTGCCCAATTGCCCGGCCAGTTTGCTCAAGACGTCGCCGCCTAGGGCGGATCCGAGGATGTCTGCAAGTCCATTCATGTTCGTTGTTCCCCCTCTGCTCGCGGCGGGAACGCCTGAGGACAGGCTGGCACGCTACCGGCCACCTGCACCGCAAGGTCCACCACGTCACCGTTCGTGACGTAAGACACGCTCACATGCGAGACTGATGTAATGGAGACAACCGACGCCACCCGGACCACGTTCACTGCCATGGATCAATCCACCGAGCAGGAATGGCGCACCATCGCTCGCGAAACCAACCGAAATCAGCCTCGCGTGGCGGAGCGAATACTGGAGATGCTCAGGTCTTTGGCGTCGATCCAGGACGGTTTCGTCACCGATCAACTCACGCATTGCTTGCAGACGGCCACCATGGCCGAACGGGCCGGGGCCACGGAGGAAGTCGTGGTGGCGTCGCTATGCCACGACATCGGCAAAGCAGTGAGCGTGCCCGGACATCCGGCCATCGGCGCTGCCATCTTGAAACCATATGTTGGCGCCGATGTCCATTTCATGATCGAGGCCCACCAGGATTTCCAGGGACGTCATTACTATGCGCACTTTGGGTTGGACTCCAATGCCCGTGACAAATACCTTGGCCATCCGGCATTCGAATTGGCGGCCCGCTTTGCTGACGAGTGGGATCAGAAGGCGTTCGATCCGGCTTATGACACGTTGCCACTCGAGCACTTCGAGCCAATGGTGCGTCGCCTGTTCGCCGCCCCCAAGGCGATGGTCTGACGCTTTCCTGAGGAGTTGTACCTCAGTGGTCCGGAACGGAACCGTGAACCACACATTGCGCATCGTCAAATAGGTACTGCAACTCGGCGAGGAGTTGTGCGGTCAACACGGGGGCGGCGCGGCGCTTGCTTCGCATGTCCTTGGGCGGGTACAGCGGGGCACCGACGATCACGTGAATATGACGGCGTCGAGGAAACTTGTGCTTGGTGCCCATGGCGTCCGCCGACCCGCCAATGCCCACGGGCACGATGGGCACCCCGGCACTGAGCGCAATGTAGGCCGGGCCGTCGAAGAGGTCCTTCACCACCGGCCCTTCCTTGCGTCGGCCCTCGGGATAGATCACCAGCGGTTCGCCGGCGGCCAATGCCGCCAGACAGATGCGCATGGATTCGCGGTCTGTGGCCTCACGATGGATTTTGATGCCCCCCATTCCGTCGGCAATGGGGCGAAACCATCGGTACTTCCACATTGTGTCTTTTCCCAGGAACCGCATCCGCCGTTTGGTGACACCGGCCACCAATAGTGTGTCCACATATGATCTGTGCATCGGCGACAGAATGAACGGACCTTCGGGGATGTGATGCAGACCGTCGTAGGTGGCCTTGAACCAGCCTCGGTTGATGGCCATGATTGCCGTGCGCACCGTGTTGTAGAGCAGCCGCTGCTTCGGTGCAATCACCGGTGCCACTGCGTTTTGGGTTTCGATGCGTTCAGGTGAGAGTGCTTCACCCGGCTCCGTCGGAGCCACTTGAACCTTTGCCGACGACATTTCTGCGAGTTTCACGATCGCCTCCACCGCCTCATCAATAGACATCGATGTGGTGTCGAGGACAGTGGCGCCGGGGGCAACTTGGAGCGGATCAGCCTTGCGGGTGGAGTCCACATGGTCACGACGGGCCAACTCTGCGGCCACCTCCACGAGCGCTGCGCTCGTGCGTTGACCCCCGCGTCGACGAGCACGTTCTTCCACAGAAGCTGTGATGTACACCTGTACCGATGCATCAGGAAACACTGCAGTGGCGATATCACGTCCGTCGAGCACGCCGCCTCGTCGCATCACGGCCCAATCGCGTTGACGGGTCACCATCTCGGCTCGTACTGCCGCGTTGGAAGCCACCGGACCCACCGCCTTGTCCACCGCAGGACTGCGAATGGCGTCGGATACATCACGGCCGTCTACGTAGACAACGGTGTTGTCGGCCTGGCTTCCAACAGAGATGGACAAACGCTGCGCCAAGTCCGCCACGGCCACTCCAGCATCGGGAGCAATCCCATTTTCCAGGCAGGCCCACGCCACGGCGCGGTACATCGCACCAGTATCGAGATGCTCCAAACCAAGGCGGTGCGCCACCAACCTGGCCACAGTGCTTTTACCTGACCCCGCCGGACCATCAAGTGCCACGATGCGAATGTTCTCAACCTCTGTCATGGCCGCTCCTCGAGTGCTGCGTTGCGACGAAGGGTTTCCAACTCCTCGAAGTAACCCGGAAATGTTTTGTCCACCACGCCAGGATCATCAATCGCAATACCGGGCGCCCGTAGCCCCAGCAGTGCAAAACTCATTGCCATTCGATGATCACCGTATGTGGACACCAGTGTCGGCTCGGGGTGGCCCGGGTGCACCACGAAACCATCGGATTCCTCCTCGGCTCGAATGCCGCACCTGCGCAACTCGTTCACGACAGCGGCAATACGATTCGTTTCCTTGCCACGGATGAAACCGATACCCGTGACTTTGGTTGGGCCTTCGGCAAACACAGCCACCGCCGCCAAGGTTTGGGCGGTGTCCGAGCAGTCCGCCATGTCCACGGTCAATCCATGCAACGGGCCATTTGCGCGCATATTGATGCCACCCTCATCCACATCCACGGTGGCGCCCATACGGCCCAGGATGTG
>JAYVGK010000461.1:0-1842 GCA_043772215.1 Acidimicrobiales bacterium
CCGCCCGGCGCCAAGTGGTCACGAGCGTCGGAAAACATCTGCCAGGCCACGGCATCGGTGAGGGTGCCGTGCTGATGAAACGGCGGATTGCACAACACTGCATCAAAGGCAGGTCCATCATATGCGCGCATGCCATCGTCGACGTGGAAGTGGACCGCACCTCCAGTACCACTGCAGTTCCGTTCCACGTTGGCGCGAGCCACCGCCATCGCAGCATGTGATTCATCGAAAAAGTGCACCTCGGCGTCGGGCTGATAGCGACGGGCCATGATGCCCACCACCCCATTGCCACATCCCAGATCGGCGATACGCGCACTGGCACCAAGCGCCGGCAGTGATGCCACCAACACACGGGCCCCAACGTCTAGGTGGTCCCCAGCGAACACCCCCGGACCGCCCTGCAATTCCAAGCTCCATTCTGGAATCACGAGGGTACGGGGAGGCGTAAGCCGAATTGGTGGATCACCCACACCCGGCTCAATACGAAAGATGTGGGCCTTCTTCACCCCCGGAACCATCGTGACCACACCGAGTTCCGCCAAGTGAGCATTGACCCCCGGCGGCACATGCTTGTCCATACCCGCCGCCCACACCGTGGCCATGGGCGTAACCACCGACTGGATCACCAATGCCTGGAATCGCAACACATCCACGGCACGCGGCAGTCTCCACAGCACTGCGTCAAACGGGCCCCGCAACTCCTCGGCCGGGTCGCGACCGGAGGAAGTCGGGAGGCCGGGAGAGCACTGAAGCGGAGAGGAAGAGCGCCACCCCATTGTTACGGTCGCACCCACATATGCAACGTCTCTACCCCCATTGAGGGCCAGATTCTGCGTAGTGGCGAGATGCGAAACAGCCGAATCGGACCAACTCACACGGCTCACTCCATCGGTGGCAACGGCCAACGCCCCGAAGGTGTCACCAACTATCAGTAAGCGCACAGAGCTCTCCGCCTGCTCGACCCTCCATCGGCGCCACGATGCCACGAGCAGTTCGTCAGCAGCGTCGGAGGCGCGTAGCAATCCGCGCTCATCATTGGGTCGGCGGAGCAACGTGAAACCATCAAACTCAGTCACAGAACACTGATTCAACAACGTTTTTCTCACGCCGCCAACCACGAGAATGGTGCGCCAAAGGGCTTGACGCATCCACCCAACAGGCACATGATCCACGTAGGGCGCAGCACATCGCTCGCCGAAAAGGGGGCTCATTTGCACCCAACTCGAAAACGGTAGAAGTCCGACAACCGGTTTCGCCGGTCGTCGCCAGTAGCCAACTGGCGCAGGTCTCCGCCACGCACGTTCTCCAAACGAAGAGCGCTCACCGCACGTTGTGCAGAGCCTCAACCCTGAACGCCACGACGCAGGCCAGCCGTCACTGGTACCTGGATGCATCGGGTTCCCGGAGTTCTCCGGAACCCCGATGTAGGACGAGCCTCGGTACCCGTGGGAGGTACCGAGGCTCGGGGCTTCATCGCACGACTGGCACGGAACTACCGTTGGCCTCGTGACGACGAATTTCAGTGTGGGCCTGCCGTGTCTCCTGAAGTGATGCAGAGATTCTTCGCCCTGCTCACGCTGGTGGCGTTGGCCATTGTGGCGATGAGGGTCTTCACGGCAATCGCGGTGCGTACCCCACTGCAACGCAGCGTGCGGCAATGGATCTCGACTGCAGCACCGGCGGCAATTCCCGCAGCTTTTGCCATTGCGGCCACCACCATGCTCGGCAGCCTGTATTTCTCGGAGGTGGCGCATTACACGCCCTGCAAGCTGTGCTGGTTTCAGCGCATATGCCTCTACCCCATCGCGCTCATCCTGGGATATGGACTGGCTCGGCGTGACA
>JAYVGK010000462.1:0-2714 GCA_043772215.1 Acidimicrobiales bacterium
GCTCTATACCGGTACGGTCACCAACGGAAAGTGACAGGCCACGAAATGGCCTTCTGACACCTGGCGCAATTGTGGTTCTTCGGCAGCACAACGTTCCGCCGCCAACGGACAGCGGGTACGAAACCGACACCCCGATGGCGGGGCAATGGGTGACGGGAGATCGCCTTCGAGTGCAGCCGATTCGGTTGGTCGCACTGCCGGATCGGGCTCCGGGATGCTCTCGATGAGCGCACGTGTATAGGGGTGAGCAGGCTTGGCATACAGGTTGTCTGGAGGCCCCACCTCACAGATCTTGCCCAGGTACATGACCACCACTCGGTCTGACACGTTCTTGACCACGGCCAAGTCGTGGGCGATGAAGATCAGCGTGAGCCCGTAGGCCTTCTTCATCTCTTCCAACAGGTTGAGAATTTGAGCCTGCACCGAAACATCAAGCGCGCTTACAGGCTCGTCGCAGATGATCATCTTGGGATCCATGACCACACTGCGAGCAATACAGATACGCTGGCACTGGCCGCCGGAAAACTCGTGCGGTTTGCGGGTTCCGGCTTGATCGGCGTCGATGCCCACGGTGTCAAGTACCTCCCGCACTTTACGGCTGCGCTCCTCGGCATTACCCCGCTTCCAAATCTGCAGTGGCTCACCCACGATGTCGAGGATCTTGCGACGGGGGTTGAGCGAGCTGATGGGATCTTGGAAGATCATCTGCATCCGAGGACGCAGCTCACGAATCTCCTTACCCGGCAACTGGGTGAGATCCTGCCCCTCCAGCACCACTGATCCTGATGTGGGTCGAGGCAACTGCATGATGGCGCGACCAGTGGTGGACTTGCCACAGCCGGACTCGCCTACCAAGCCCAGTGTTTCTCCCTCCAACACGTCGAGGGAGATACCGCTGACTGCATTCACCTTCAGCCCCGTACGTCCTACCGGAAACTCCACCACCAAATCTTCGATGCGGAGCAGCGCCGTACCCGCCGGCCGCAAATGGGCCTTGCCTGTACCAGCCATGTCAGTTGACTCCTGCGCCTGCGAGGGCCTGGTATTTCGGGATGACGTTCACCGGAAACCAGCACCGATAAAAATGAGTGGGGTCAGCGGCATCGGCTATGAGCGGCGGCTGTTCGGCGTGGCACTGCTCGGTGGCAAACGTACATCGGGGTGCAAACCGACAACCCAACGGCGGAGTGATCATGTTGGGTGGGCGGCCGGGAATGGCTTCCAAGCGGGTATGCGATGGATCCGAAAGTTTGGGGATGGAGTTCAACAGTGCCTGCGTATAGGGGTGGCGCATGCTGGAGAACAGGCTGGCGGTGGTGGCTTTCTCCACTGCTTGACCGGCATACATCACCATGATCTCGTCGGTGCGGCCAGCCACCACGCCCAGGTCGTGGGTCACCAACACCATGGCCATATTGCGCTCGGCCTGTTGGCGGGCCAACAAGTTGAGGATCTGCTTTTGTACCGTGACATCGAGCGCAGTGGTGGGCTCATCGGCAAACAGCAGTTTGGGGCCGCACGCCAACGCAATGGCAATGACCACCCTTTGGCGCATACCGCCTGACAACTGATGGGGGTACTCACTGAGACGACGGCGCGGTTCGGGAATGCCCACCGAACGCAAGAGTTCTTCGGCGGTGTCGTTGGCGAAGTCCTTCTTCATGTCGAAATGCAGTCGCAGCGACTCGGTGATTTGGCGGCCGATCTTCACCACCGGATTCAACGATGTCATGGGGTCTTGGAAGATCATTGACATACCGGTGCCGTACAACTTGCGCGATGCCTTGGCTCCGAGGGCCGAAGTCAACTGACCGTCGAAGGTCACCGTGCCTTCGCGGATGACATTGCGCTTGGGAAGCAAGTTCATGATGGAGCGTGACAACACGGATTTGCCGGAGCCTGACTCACCCACCACCCCGAGGGTCTGACCTGAGTCAAGCGAGAAGCTCACGCCATCCACCGCACGAACTACACCACGCTCGGTTCGGAAATGAGTCTTGAGATCAACTACTTCGAGCAATGCCACTTCAGATGCCGCCTTGTTTCGTTTCGAGTCGCTCACGCATCTTGTCGCCCATAAAATTGAACGACATCACGGTGAGGAACAAGATGATGATGGGGATGAAGGCCACATTGGGGCCCTTGCTGAGCATCGAAAGCCCTTGCCCCGTGGCAATCATTTTTCCCCACGCCCAAGTGTCACCCACGCCGATGCCCAGATAGCTGAGGCTGGCCTCGATCACCATGACACTTCCGGCCGCCACCAACCCATAGGCCATCATGGGTTTCAGCACATTGGGCAGAATTTCGCGCAACAGAATGCGTCCTCGCGTGGCGCCCATGGCGCGCGCAGCCAGTACAAACTCGCGATCGGCAAACTGCATTGTGCTGGCTCTCACCACCCGGTACAGCGTGGGGATCGACAGGATACCGAGCGACAACGACAACTTCCACACACTGGCGTTGAGCCCCTCGGAGATGCCTGCGGCGTTGGGACCCGCCGACAGCAACGACAGCAACAAGATGATGAACAACAGCGGCGGAAAGCTCAGTAGCACCGTGGCAATGAAGGTGAGAACCGTGTCCACCTTGCCCCGCATGAAACCGGCCACCATGCCCAACCCGCCCCCTAGGGCAAAGCCGAACACCACTGTGGCGAAGGCGATGATCATGGAGTTGCGGCTGCCGATAACAGCGGCCGACAACCAGTCGTC
>JAYVGK010000463.1:0-1820 GCA_043772215.1 Acidimicrobiales bacterium
ACAAACACCAGCGGCACGCCAGCCTCAGACGCCAGGGCCCGCAGCAGTGTCGACTTTCCCGTACCGGGAGGCCCCTCCATCACGACATGGCGACCAGTGGCCAACGCCACCGCCAGCACCTCAGCTTGGCTCACCATACCCACCAAATCGGCCCGGACGCGAGCGATAAGGGCAGTTGGGTTGTAGGCCAGATCGGTCACAGATCCACCGTAGCCCGGCGGGTGTGGCTCAGTGCGAGGACGCAGCCGATGCGTTGGCGGGGAGCCGCGGGCGGCGCTTTTCCAGCCATGCGTCGAGGTTGTGGGAATTCATGGGCCGCCCATAGAAGTACCCCTGACACAACCGAACTCCAAGCCCGTACACCGCCTTGGCTTCTTCATGGGTCTCCACGCCCTCTGCCACCACCACCGCACCGAGCCGAGCAGCCATATCCACCATGGTTTCCACCAATGCTGCGGTCCGGGTACCCGCCACCAGATCCTGGATAAAACTACGGTCGATCTTCAACTCATCGACCGCCAGATTTCGCAGGTTCGTGAGCGAAGAGAACCCAACCCCGAAATCGTCCATCGACACCCGAACACCGAGTCGCCGTAGATCATTAACGGTTCGCACCACACTCTGCTCGTTCTTCAAGAGGGCCTCTTCGGTCACCTCCAGGCACACCAGATGAGGATCCACGTTGTGGCGACGCAGTGCTGAATCCACTCGCTTGAAGAGATTCTCTGACGAAATATCCTGCGCGCTCACATTGACGGACATCACCAGATGGTGACCATTGCGGCTTAACCGACGTTGCTCTGCCAATGCCTTGTCCAGTACGAGATCGGTGAGTTGTTCCATCATTCCGATCTGCTCGCAGATGTGCACCACCGTGGGCGGTGAGATAGGGCCCTTGGGAGTGGTCAGCCGCAGCAGAGCCTCCAGGCCGTGGGGTGAACAGCGCGCCACATTTGCGTGGTCGTCAGCTTGGACGATCACTTGGGGCTGAAAATGCAGTTCGATCGTTCGACGTTCGATTGCCTCGCGAACGGCTGCCGTCAGCTCCAAATGCGATCGGTCCCGGTCGTTGGTGTGTTGATACAGCAGAAACCCCACCCGTGCCGCCTTGGCCCGATACATGGTGGAATCCGCCATTCGCAAGAGGTCACTGGATTCGGTGGCGTCTCTCGGGTAAAGCGCCACGCCGATGCTGATCTCTTGTTGGATGCGGACCCCACGCAACTCAATAGGCGAGGCAGTAGCCGCCCGCATCGCAAGTGCGATTCGCTCAACCTCATCGGCCGGCGAAATGACGCAGGCGAACTCATCACCACCGAGTCGAAACAGCGAAGTCCCCACTCGGCCCGAGAGCGTGCGGGCCAACCGCGCCGCAATGGCCCGCAACAATTCATCACCGGCCTCATGACCCAAGGTGTCGTTGACTTCCTTGAAGCTATCAAGGTCCATGATGGCCACTGCAGCGCTTTGCTGTTCGGCATTCTCGTCGAGGTGACGCAAACCTTCCAGCCGCTCGGCCAATGCTCGGCGATTGGGTAGACCGGTGAGATCGTCGGTCCGTGCTTCTCGGCGGCTGCGTTCCAGCTCGCGTACCTCGCGCAACGCCAGTGACAATCGGGAAAACGCCACAAAAAACGTTACGGCGGCGAGACCCAGGGCAATCCCAGGCAAGCGCGATTGGTTCAGTACCAAAACCGCGCCAGCCACCCCTGCCGACAGCCATGGTCCCACCAGCGCCCGGCCGGTGTCGTTGGAGTCGTCTGATCGCAGCACCGACAGTCCGTCGAAACGCGTGGACAGAATTAATATCGCATACGCCA
>JAYVGK010000464.1:0-5950 GCA_043772215.1 Acidimicrobiales bacterium
TCCTTGGGCACACCCTTTTCCCGCTCGATGACCTCCAGGGCATCCATCAGTTCGCTGTTCAACTTCATGGCGTCACCTCAGGTGTCGTGGGGGAGAGGGAAGATGTGCTGGCGTCCACTGATGATCCGGCCGGGGCGGCCTTTCGAGGCCCGCCTTTGGCTTGGCCGGTGGGCTTGGGAGCGGGGCCCCAGACGAACACTGTGCGGGCCCGATCGATGGCGGCGTAGGCGATGGAATCACCAGCCACCACAATCGCTCCTTCGTGGGAGGCGTCGGCTGCGTCGAGACGACCCTGGATGCGACGCTCGCCCGCCGCTCCAGCCCGCAATTTGACGGAGATCTCGGTACCGACGAAACGCTGGAAATGCAGTGGGGTACGCAGCGGACGCTCTAGCCCTGGGCTCGACACCTCAAGGGTGTATGTGCCATCGACGGGGTCCGACGTTTCCAGTATGGAATCCACCAGACGGGTAGCGGCAGCGACCCCATCGAGATCGATGCGGCCGCCCAACGGATGATCAGGGCAGTGATCCACCAGAATCCGAACCGTGGCGGCGGGCGTGCCCAGCGACTGCGTTTCGATGTCCACCAATTCCAAATTGGCGCCATCCAGAACGGGAGTGAGTAGTGAAATCAGTTGTTCAGAAACGGTCATGCCCCCACTCCAATCCGGATTTTGAGTGAACAGAAGGCGTGGGCGGATGCCCACGCCTTCGATCACCACGATCATCGAGCGAGCGGAAAGCATACCCGCGGGCCTAGATGTCGGGAGCCTGTCCAACCCTCACGAAGGATCAACCGGATGAGTCAGGGTGATTCAGGCCGCAGCCTTACGAGCAGCAGCTTGGCGACGGCGGCGGATGGAGCGACGCTCCTCAGGGGTACATCCGCCCCACACGCCATCGAGTTGACGGGTGCGAATGGCAAATTCCAAACAGTTGTCACGGACCGGGCAGGCGGCACATACGGCCTTGGCCTGCGATATCTGGGCCAGCGCATCCGACGCATCCGGTTCAGGAAAAAACAGGTTGGTGTCGAAGTTGGCACAGGCCGCTTGGTCTCGCCACTCCCCATCGTTCCACGTAGTGGGAGTGGTCATACTCGCCATGGTGGTGAGGTTGGTGAGTGTGTTTGAGGTCATGGTGTTTGAGGTCATGGTGTTTGAGGTCATGGTGTTTGAGGTCATGGTGTTTGAGGTCGTGGTGTTTGAGGTCATTGTGTTCGTTGTCATCAAGTTCGTCGTCTCTACTCCTCGGACTGCGGGGGCGTGCAGTTCGGCGTCTGGCGGGCGTCGGTTCGGCTTCTACCCGCCGCCGACTATTGGTAAACAACGCCACATACACCCTACAGATTCCAATACGAACGAACAGGGGACGAGCGTCACACTTGGCCGTGAAAATTACAGATTCAGGCTAAGTCGAGGCCAACCTCACCACTATCTGTGGCGACACTGGCACGCAATGTGGCCGTGGCAAACGACCGCATCCCCGTAGTGAAGTCGATCGCTGCCGTGAATTGCAAATCGTTTCTAGCGGCATCGGTGGACGCATAGACGTGGCGTACGTCGCCAAGGCGAAATCCACCGGTGACCACGGGCCATCGTCGGTCGCCCGGTTCGGCTCCAAAAGCCGAGGCCAGCGCCTGGGCCATTTCTCCCACGCTGTGGGGGCGCCCGCTGCCGATGTTGAACACACCATGGACTTCGGGGCCGGTGAGGGCCAACACATTGGCGTGAGCCACATCGGTGACGTGGACGAAGTCTCGACGTTGACGCCCATCTTCGGTGACACGGGGCGCCTGGCTCTGCTCCAATGCACTGCGGAAAATGGATGCCACCCCCGCATATGGAGTGTCACGAGGCATACGGGCGCCAAACACGTTGTGGTAGCGCAGCGAAGTGGCTGCCACGCGATGTTCACGGGCAAAAGCCGCCAAGAGATGCTCCTGATGGAGTTTGGTGGCGGCGTAGACGTTGCGGGGCTCGAGCGGTGCCGTCTCGGGGATGGGCTGCGACGCCAAGGGGGCTCCACAGAAGGGACATGGGGGTTCGAAGTTCCCCGCTTCCAACGCTTCCACTCGGCGCGCGGCGGGTCGCACCACCCCGTGCTCGGCACACAGATAGCGCCCTTCGCCGTACACCACCATTGATGACGCCAGCACGAATCGGCCCTGGAACCGGCGCTCATGGAGCACCAGCAACCCGGCTGCCATGCCCACATCGTTGTGCTGTACGTAATCGGTGACATCGCCGAAATCGACACCCAGGCCCACCTTGCCAGCTTGGTGACACACTGCATCCACACCTACCAGCGACCGGCGCCACGCATCGGGATCGCGAGCATCGGCCCACACGTAGTGCACGTCAGGACGCAGATAGCCGGGACGGACGGCGTGGGCTGCAGGATCGAGATTGTCGAGCACGGTGACAGTGACGCCGCCCTCCACCAGTTCATCCACGATGTGCGAGCCGATGAACCCGGCACCGCCCGTGACCAGTACGTGAGTGGCAGCATCAGACACCGCCAAAGGCTACGACACGGGTTGATTTGGAAGGAACTGACCCAGTCAGGATCGCCTCAGGCGCCAAACGTGGCCCGGGCCTCAGCGCCGAACTTCCCATGAGGGGCGAGGGCAGCCACCACCCGAACATCGTCGGTCGTATCCACGTCTCGCAACGTCGCCAATGTGGCCACCGACAGGCCCAGATCGCGCAGACGCTGGAGTTGGGCGGCCCCGGTGTGGGCTTCGCTCATGGGCACCCCAGCAAAGACGTTGCCCACTGCCCTCGCCAGTCCGATGCCCCAATACCCACCGTCATCGGCTGGCCCGAATGAGGCGTCGTGGTTGGACAGGGCGTCGAGGCCGGCGCTGAGCAACGCGGGCGACACCTGCGGGGTGTCCATAGCCACCAGAAACGTTGGAGCACCGACATCGTCAAATGCCTGGGTGAGGCGCTCCGCCAAACCACCTGGCCCCTGCGCAATGATCTCGAATCCGTTGCGCCACCACGGTGCCGCCTGCGCCGCCACCGGCGAATGGCCTTGATCGAACACCAGGACACGTCGTTGACAGTCCGTGAGCAACACTGCGTCCAATGTGTCCGCCAGTGCTGCGGCGGCAAGGTTGGCGGCCTGCTCTGGTGTGCATGGGGGGCACAGCCTGGTCTTGGTGAAACCGGGATGAGGGGCCTTGGCCAAAACAATGATGTTCCCGCGACGCATCACCTGTGACCGTACTGGCTTCTACGATCGTGCCCATGTCTGCCTCGCGCCCCTGGCCCCCTGCGCTTGCTGCCCACGGACCGAGAGCCGACGTCGGGGTGTTCGGCGGATCCGGCTTTTACCGTTTCTTGGACGGGGCCGAGGCGTTCGAAGTGGAAACGCCGTACGGACCACCGTCGAGCCCCGTGGTGATCGGTGACGTCGGCGGAGTGCGAACGGCCTTCATCGCCCGTCACGGCGCCGCTCACAGCGTGGTTGCCCATGCAGTGAACTTCCGGGCCAACCTCTACGCCATGGCGCAGTTGGGGGTCCGTCATCTGGTGGGCCCGTGCGCAGTGGGGTCACTGCAACGTCATCTAGAACCGGGCCACGTGGTGGTCACCGATCAGCTGGTGGACCGTACCTGGGGACGGGCCGACACCTTTTTCGATGGTCGCGATGGGGTGGTGAACCACGTGGGCTTCGCCGATCCCTATGACGCCAGGCTGCGCTCGTTGGTGGTGGCCGCCGCCGTCGATGAGGGGCTCATCGTGCACGACGGCGGCACGGTGGTGGTCATCAACGGACCCCGATTCAGTACCCGCGCCGAGAGCCGGTGGTTTTCTGAAATGGGGTGGTCGGTGGTCAACATGACGCAGTACCCCGAAGCGGTGTTGGCCGCCGAACTTGCCATCCCCTATGTGGGCATATCACTGGTCACAGACTACGACGCTGGAGTGGACCGGAGTGAGGCCGTGACCATGGAGCAGGTGTTCGCCGTCCTCGACACCAACATCGACAAGGTTCGCCGGGTGTTGTTCAGAATGATTCCAACTGCTGCGGATGTGAGCGGCTGATGAGATTACGGCCGGTCCGCAACCAGAGGGCGTCGGGCGGCCGGGCGAGCACCGAAGCAAAGCAGAGGAGCGCAACCCCATTGTCACGGCCGCTCACGGATCTGCAGAGCTTCGGGCTGCTGATGGCCGCAGGTGCGCTGGCCATTCCGGTGCTTCCGGACCTGGGGGTGTTGTGCCCGTTACGTCGTTTGACAGGTATCCCCTGTCCCATGTGCGGGTCCACCACGGCGGTGTTGCACCTGGCCCATGGCGAGCCGCTGGCGGCCCTGATCGCCAATCCCTTCGGGGTCCTCATTGCACTGTGTTGTGCTGCAGCGTTCCTTCCTGCACGCTGGCGACAACCCGCAAATGCTCGACTGGCCGGGTGGCGCGCACAGGTGGCGCCTCGGATGCAGTTGACCGTGACCGTGCTGGTATTTGCCTCACTCTGGATCTATGAACTGCACCGATTCGCCACCATCTGATATCCAACGGAGCCAACAATGAGCGACCAAGACTCACCGCCACCCCTCGGAGCCTCGATCTACGCCAGCCCGCCGGGATGGGGATCTCAGCCCCCCAGCGCTGAGGGTGTGCCAGCGCATTTCGCTGGTTTCGGGGCGCGCTTGGGCGCGTTGTTGCTCGACGGTATTTTCTTGTTCGTGGCGCTGATACCGGCCGGTGTGGTGGCGGGCGTCCTCTTGGCCACGGCCCCCACGCAGCGGTACTCCAGCACGGATGCTTACGGCGAAACCACACTCAGCGATGGCCCTGCCATTGGTTTCATTCTCGCCGCCGTTGCCATCGTGGCGCTCACTGCTCTGCTGTTCTCCCTGTGGAACCAGGTACTGCGCCAGGGTCGAACTGGTCAGACGCTGGGCAAGAAAGTTTCCGGTATCAGGGTGGTGGGGCGCCAAGACGGACAGCCGATCGGATCCGGCCGAGCGTTGGGGAGATGGTTGTTTGCGTCGTTCATCTCCGGCAACATCTGCTATCTGGGCTATCTGTGGGCCTTGTGGGATCCGCAAAAGCAAACGTGGCACGACAAGATCGTGGACACGGTTGTTATCCGTGCTTAGCAATTGCAGAGCCTCGGGGGTTATCCCATGCCTTGCGGCCAGTGTCGGTGAGGATTCCCAGTGACCACGACCGCAGTAGTAGTTCGAGAAGCTCCTCCGGCTCCTCTTCCATCACCGGACCCATGGCGATCTTCATGGAGATGATGCCGTGTACCCCTGACCACAAGAAGATGGCAACGGTGTGCGGGCTACCAGCCACCAGCTTCTGCTTGGACGCCTCGCGCATGACCTCGATGAGATAAACGATGCCGCGCTTCTCATTGGGTTGGCGATCATTGAGGTGCACCATGCGGTCTTGGCGAGTGTTCTCCAGACCGGGCGTCATCATCATCACCCGGTAGGGGCCCGGGTTGGCCAAGCCAAACCGGAGGAACGACCTCACCATGGTCTTGATCACCTCCAGCGGCTCGGTGACTCCCTCCAGCGCCTGAGTGGCGTCGGCGTCCCAGCGGCCAAAACAGCGCGCCGACACGGCGCGAATGAGGACGTCCTTGTCCTCGAAATGGCGATAGATGGACGGTGCCGTGATGCCCACCGCTTGGCCAATGGCCCGAATGGACACACTGTCGGCATCTTCGGTCTTGAGCAGCAGTATTTCGGCGGCGTCGAGGATTTCGTCCCGAAGCAGATCACCTTCGCCGCGTCGAGCTCGAACACGACGAGTGGGCGGCGGCTCGGGGGCCGGGTTGGACTCTTTGGATTCGTCGACGGGACTCAGGGGAACGCTCCAGGGAGACAGTTGGAAATGACTGGGCTCACGAGCCTAGGTTCAATCCATGACCGTCCGCTTCTTTGACCCTCGTGGAGTGCCTGCGCCTCCCCTGCAACGCTACGA
>JAYVGK010000465.1:0-2460 GCA_043772215.1 Acidimicrobiales bacterium
TTGACGTTGACATTGACGATGTCGTCTCGCACGGCAGCCTCGGTGTAGGTCTGTCCAGCGAAGCTGATGGTGGCCCCCTTCACCGCCCTGAGGTCAAGATCGGACTTGAGGACATCGAGGCGCTTGAGTTGCTCGAGCAGTGGGACACCCGATTGCAGCAACACGTCGCGCTCCCCCGGCGCCAGCGATTCCATGGCGGCGATGACATCGCCCGCCGCCACTGCCTTGGTCATCTGCTGCACGGCTTCTGATGGTGTGTTGCTCGAGGGGCCAGCCAGGGTTTGGGCAGCGAACACACCACCACCGATGAGCCCCATCACCCCCAGAGTGACACCGCCCATGGCCACCTTGGATCGCTTGGCCGCAGGCGGGGTGGGGCCAGGCAACGATGCTGACGCCACGGGCTCAGCCGAAGCCGGGGGTCCCGCCAAAGTGGGGTCTGTGGTCATGTACTCGATGCTCCTTCGTGGGTGTCCGGCTGACGAGATGTTCCCCGCCACACCAGCCAAATTGCCGAGACAGTGGCCAAAACGCCACCAACGGTGGTGGTCATCGGCCCGAATCGTTCAGTACCTGAGACGCTCAGGCCAAGTGCTCCAGTTCCCAGACCAACGACCCCCAGCGTGCCACCTAGCGAAGCGGAAACGCGCCGCGCCCCCAACGACAAGGCAATGGTCACCGCCGAAGCCAGCATCGGCGTACAGAACAGCACCACCACGGCCGCTCGTCGAGCGGGGGTGTCCACCAGATTCAACAGCTGGGCCGATCGGGCGATGGCAAACGCCGATCGGGTCCGACCACCCACGGTGAACCACGGTAGGGCGGCGCCGCCCACCACCAGCACCGAGCCCGCCAACAGCAACGCCCGAATCACCATACGGCTCGGAGCGCCCTGCTGTGACGTCATGGCATACCCGGGTTAGGCCCGAGCGTTGCCCCGTCGAACGAACGGCGTGGCCGACACTGCGCCAGCCAACAGCCTACCCCGGACGTCGACACTCACCACCGTCCCTGGTTCGACGAGAGCGCCGGGGGGGGTGGTGAGAAACGCCAGGGCGATGCCGTGACCCAACTGCGGCGAAAAATTGCCGCTGCTGACCCGGCCCAGCACCGATCCGCGCTCATCCAACACCACAGATCCGTCACGGGGCGGCTGGCGACCCGCCGTTACGATGCCGTGCAACCGGGCCCTACCCCCCACCAGGCGAGAGGCCAGCAGTGCGTCACGCCCCTGGAATTCGCCCTTGTCCGGCCGTACCACCCAGGACAAGCCGGCATCGTCGGACGTGATGCCAGGACCCAACTCGTGACCGTGCAGTGGTAGGCCCGCTTCGAGGCGGAGGGTGTCGCGAGCACCCAGGCCGGCCGGTTGCGCTCCTGCGGCGGTCAATGCGCGCCAAACGGCCACTGCCTCGTGGGCTGGCACTGCCAACTCCACCCCGTCCTCGCCCGTGTATCCGGTACCGGCCACCACCACCTCGACACCTGCGACCGAGGCCCGACCCACCCTGAAGCGTGGCACCTCAGCCGCTTCGGGCGACACCGATCGCAACACCTCACGCGCGGTTGGCCCCTGCAACGCCAACACCGCCCGAGTGCTGGTGACATCCTCGACCGTCACTCCCTCGGCCTTCACACTTGGGCTGTGCGCCGTCGCTGCGCTTTGGTGCTCACTCGGCCTCCCGACTCCCTCCGGTCGAGACCCAGCCGTACCCAACGCCGCTCGCACCCCACTGGTGTTGGAGGCATTGGGCATCACGTCGAAGCGGTCGTCGGACACCCACCACACGATGAGATCATCGAGCACAGAGGCATCATCGGGATCCAGCAGATGGGTGTATTGCGCCCGGCCCGGACCAATCCGGGACAGGTCGTTGGTGAATGCCTGCTGCAGCGCATCAAACGCGCCGGGACCGGTAACGCGCACCGTGCCCAGATGACTCACATCGAACAGTGCTGCACCTGTACGACATGCATGATGTTCGAGCAACGTACCGCCGCGATATGACACGGGCATGTCCCATCCACCGAACTCCACCAGTTTGGCCCCCAGGGAACGGTGCTCAGCGTCAAGCGGGGAGCACCGTGGGGGGGGTGTCACCGTCCGACGCGCCGGGCGGTCTCTCGGGCGGTCTCTCGGGCAGTCTCTGCAGGGCCTGGCGAGCCACCGAGTTCGTAAGCCGGTTGGCGCAACTCCAGGATCCGGGCGTCGAGCTCGCCCACCATCGCCCCCAATGGCACGATGTTGAGTACCCCTTGCCCATTCTTGACCAGATCGATCATGTCTCCATCGCCTCGAACGAGGATGGGAGAGCCACCGCTGAGCACCAGATTGGCCGTGGCCAACTCACTGCCCACCTGGGAACGGAGGTATTCAACGGCCCGGCGGGCCGCCTGCAATGCAATGCCACCGTCGAGCAACATCTTGATGACCTTGAGTTCCACCAGATCGGTGTAGCT
>JAYVGK010000466.1:0-2233 GCA_043772215.1 Acidimicrobiales bacterium
GCCGCAGTGAGATCGCGCAACGAGTAACCGGCCACCACGTCCAAGGCATCGACAGCCACCAGTGCGGGACTGTTCTCGAGATGAACTCCAGCATGGGTGATGGCCACGCGATGGCGCCCATCCGCAGGCAGCCACTCCGCCAGGCTGGTGACAAAGCGATGCGCCCCGTTGCCGATGCCAGCCAGTGCCAGATCAGAGCCGAAAAGATCGGCTCGCACCACCGCACACGGTTGGTCGTCAATCAGCAGTTGGAGATCGAGGCAATCATCGGGGCGATCCGGATTCCACGCCCATCCGCGAATCTCGGTGGCATCACAGCAATCAACGACACCCCGCACACCCACGGCTGAGGCTCAGGCCGGACAAATCTCGAACGGCAGATGCTTGATGCCGTTGATGAAGCTGGACAACAGCCGGTCCGGTTCACCGGTGGCAACCACCTGAGGTGCTCGGGACAACAGTTCCTTGAACATCACGGTGATCTCACGCCGGGCCAGATGGGCTCCCAAACAGAAATGTGGTCCGGGACCCCCGAACCCCACGTGGTTGTTGGGCGAACGTTTGACATCGAATTGGAACGGGTTGCTGAACACGTCGGCGTCACGGTCGGCCGACCAGTAGAACATCAGCATCTTGTCCCCCGCATGGAGTTGCTGGCCACGCAGCACGGTGTCTTGGGTGGCGGTGCGGCGCATCCAGGCCACAGGCGACGCTACCCGCACGATTTCTTCTACCGCGGTGGTCGCCACCGCGTCGATGTCGGCCTGCCAGATTGCACGCTGATCAGGGTTGTCCGTGAGGAGGCTGAGCCCGTGAGCGATGGCGTTGCGGGTGGTCTCGTTACCGGCCACCACCAACAGGATGAAAAAGGACCCGAGTTCTGTATCCGTGAGTTGCTCACCATCGACGTTTGCGTTCACCAGAGCGCTGGTGAGATCGTCGGTTGGGTGCTCTCGACGGGCCTTGCCCAGTTCCGACACCAGGCCATGGAGATCGCCGCCAGCAGTGAGTAGGGCATTGATGACGCCGGTAGCGTCGCCCGCAGTGACGTACTCCGGGTCCGCCGAACCAAGGATGATGTTGGAGCGGGTGAATACCGTGTCGTATTCGGACTCGGGAATGCCCATCATATTGCAGATCACTTTGAGTGGCAGTTTGGCGGCGATATCGGTGACGAAATCCCCACCCCCGGCGGCCAACGCCTCATCCATGATGAGCGCAGCAGACCGTTGAACGTCGTCTTCTACCCGTTTGAGCATCTTGGGGGTGAAGGCATGGCTGACGATTTTGCGGAGCCGGGCGTGGCGGGGGTCGTCCATGGCGATCATGGAACCGAAGAACTCGGACATGAAGTCCGGCATGTCCGTAATGCTGGTAGATCCTTGGCCTGAACAAAACAGTTCTGGCTGTCGGCTGATCTCCAAGATGTCGGCGTGCTTGGTGACGGCGTAGTACCCAGGGCCCACCGTGATACCAGGAACGTCGACTTGGGGTTCTTTGAAGAACGGCAGCGGACGCTCTTGGCGCAGCGTGAGGAACGCACCTTCGCGCTCGTCGAGGGGACGAGCCCAAAACTCGAGGTCCGAGAGATCAATCTGGTCAACGCGAAGATTTTGACGGGGGATCACAGACCAGACTGTACGTGGCGAGGGTCACCAAGACCACAACCGAGTTTTCGTCGTGACGTAGGAACAGCGAAGACGCCGCGCACGCAAGAGCAGGGGACGAGCGCAGGCCCATGTTTGTCCTCTCGCGATGGAAGCGGGACTTCGTTAGGCGAAGATGGGGCGATGCGAGTGGTGGTCGACCTGATGAAGTGTGAGTCCAACGGTATGTGCATGGCGCTGGCACCCGAAGTGTTTCTGGTCAACGATGACGACGAACTGGTGGTGTTGCAGGAAACGCCTGACGAGCACTTGCGGTCCAAAGTTGTCGAAGCGGTGAAACAGTGCCCGAAACAGGCGCTTTCCCTCTTGGAATAGGTGGCGGGGCCGCCGTGGTGTGACCGACGACGCCCGCGTTTGGTCTGAGTCGGGTTTAAGGGTCCTTTATGTCGGGTAATCACGGAACGCACCGCAGTACGGCTGCGGTGTAACAGTCCAGTGACGCGTCGGCGTCGCTCAGAAAGTGGGCGACAAAATGCAAAATCAGCAGTTTTCCTCCCCGCAAAGCTCTTCTGTGCAACCGCCTCGGGGCAGGCTGGGCGAATGAGTCGGCTACGTATAGCCATCTG
>JAYVGK010000467.1:0-5493 GCA_043772215.1 Acidimicrobiales bacterium
GGCCCATGTTGGCCGCTCCCCCACGACGCCGGCCACATCGTCCACCACGTACCAGACTTTGACCCCGGGCAACTTGGGCCGGACCTCTTCCAAAAGCGATGTGAAACTGGCGTGGAACACCACCGCTTCAGCGTCGGCGTTGTCGAAGAGGTAGCGGATTTCTTCGGGTCCGTAGCGATAGTTGGTGTTTACCGGGGCCAGTCCGGCCTTGAACGCGGCCACATAAGTCTCGAGGTATTCAGGTCCGTTGTATAAGTAGGCAGCCACCTTGGATTGCTCCCCCAACCCACGTGCCAACAGATCAGCGGCCAGTGCATCTGCTCGACGATCCATCTCGGCCCACGTGAAGTGGCGCTGTCCGTGGATCTGTGCCGTCCACTTGGGCACACACATGGCGACGCGCTCGAACAAATCCGCATAGTTCCAATTGCTCACGTCGAGCACCGTATTGGTGACGACCGACATGACGCCACTCAGTTCATCAACGGGTATGCGGACCGCCCGAACTCAGTACGGTCCGCATCCTCGCCAGCTCATTGCATTGGACAGCCGTCCGCCGCCGATCAGGCCGCAGGCTCCAGTACCCGCGCCATGACCGAGTCGTGTCCAGTTAAAGCTATGGACCCTCCTCCAAGCGAGGCCTCGCCTTCCGTGGCGGATTGCGTCCGGGTGGCCTTGGTGAGCATCGCTGTACAGAACCGCAACGAACTGGCCACCTCATCGGCCACCACTTCGAACGTGGTGTGGCGAACTCCCTCGTCATCCTGCCAAGAGCGTTGGTCCACTCGCCCACTGATCACCACCCGGTCGCCTTTGTTGAGTGACGCCGCCACGTTCTCGGCCAACGGCCCAAATGCCACTACGGAGAAAAACGAAACCACTTCGGTACTCTCACCTGTCTGCTGGGATTTCCATCGGCGGTTGACGGCAATGGACAGAGTGACCAGAGCATTGCCGTTGGCGGCGTACTTGAGGAGGGGTTCCTTGGTGAGGTTGCCCACGAGGTTGATGCTGTTGCTGTTGAACATGACGGCCCTTTCAAGCTCATTGGATGGTTCCCCATGCAGTATGGGCACCCCCTATGACAAAAAGCGGGTCAGCTCAGCACGACATCGGCGTATACGGCGGCACGCTTCTCAAAGAAGGCCGTGACTGCCTCCTTCTGGTTGGGCGAACCGATGAGCCCACCGATGATGGAACGCTCCGTAGCGAAACCTTCGGCCAACGACACCCGGCCCGACAGATTCAGCAACGTCTTGGAGCCCCGGATGGCGTGAGGGCTTTTGGCGGCGATGTCGCGAGCCATGGTCAACGCATCTTCGAGAGGGTTGGCGCAGACCCGAGTGGCCAATCCGATGCTGGCTGCTTCCTCGCCGCTCACCATCCGGCCGGTGAACGTCAGCTCCTTGGCCCTGTCGAGGCCCACCAGCATCGGCAAAAATTGGCTTCCGGTCATGTCCGGCACCAGTCCCCAACGGATTTCCAACACCGAGAACTGGGCATCGGCTGTGCACAGACGAATATCAGCCCCCAGTGCGATCTGGCAGCCCCCACCCAACGCCACGCCGTGGACAGCGGCGATCACCGGCACCTCCAACTCCTGCCAGACGTAGGCGCACTGCTGGCCCTGATGGGTGATCCGTCCCTCGACGATGTCGGATACGCCTTCCACGCCGGAGCGGGGCCCTCCCGCCATGGCCTGGAAACTGCCGAAATCCAGGCCCGCACAAAACGCCCGTCCTTCACCGGAGAGCACCACGGCGCGTACCTTGGGATCACGCTTGAGTTGTTCGCCAACGTCAGCGATGGCACTGAACATCGCTGAGTCGAGTGCGTTCATTTTCTCCGGACGGTTCAAACGTACGTCTGCCACGCCGTCTTGGACTGTCCACACCACTCGATCGCTCATGATGTCGACATTATCCACGTCGCTCTTCACAACCAAAGGCAATCACACCTCGAACACGGTGACGCCATGTCGGGTGGGCCGCAACCCCAGACGCCACCATGATCCAACCTCATCGATGCGCCTCCACAATTCCTCCTGACTGGGACCATCATGGGGTAGGAGCACGCTCACCGAACCGCCATCTCCGCCCGCGCCATTGATTTTGGCGGCCGCCCCCAGTTCCCTGCACCAACCCACCAATCGACGGGCATCGGCGCAGATCAGAGCGGGCTCCAACTGCTGCTGGGCATCGACACTGGCATCGAGGGCGCGAGCGTATGCGCGCAGATCACCAGCGCGCAGAGCATCCACGCCCCGGCTGGCCAACAGACGTAGTGGGGCCAACAAGGGTTCGGGATCGGCATCGCTGAGACGCGCAATCACCTGATGATGAATGTCCGAGGAGTGGTGAGGTCGACCGAGGTACACCGACACGAAACGCTCCTCCAACGCCGTCCAGGTCTGGGCTGCCATCTCGATGGGATTCACCTCGAAATCGGGATAGCGGACTCGAACCTCACACGCTCCTCCGAAGGCGGCCGCAGCGTGATCTTGTACTCCGCTTTGGCGGCCCGTGGACGTTTCCAGAGCGTGCGCCTCCACCGCAAGATCATGAGGATCGACGGTTGCACCCTCCATGGTGCGCAACGCCGCCAGCAACGCCACCGCCACGGCTGCGGAAGTCCCCATCCCCGAACCGGGAGGTACGTCGGAGGTGATGGTGATGTCGGTGGCGTCGGTTGGAGGATGCGCAACCAGGATGGCCTCGATCATGGGGTGACCTTCCAATGCCAGGGACGTGGAGAGGTCAAACTCCAGACCCAGGGCACTGAGCACCAACCGCCTTCGGCCCCGCAGACCCGTATTCACACTCACTTCCACGCCGGGTGCGAGTGCCACGTTGCACACCAGCCCGCGGCGCGCAAACCACGTGTCGGTCCACCCTCCTAGATCTGCGGCGCGAACCGGCGCCTGAACCACCAACTTGGACACCACGAGGTCATCATGCCAGTCGTCTCAGTGCCTTTAGCTTCACCGTCATATCGATCGCCGGTAGCATCGGAGTCATGTTCGCCCCCCGTCGTAGTTCCGCGCCGACCAAGGCCACTCGCGCCGTGGTCCTTCTTCTTGGCGCAGCCCTCGCAGCGGCAGCCGGACTGAGCGTCCTGCCCACCCCGGCAGGTGCCGCCGACGTGGTGACTGATCCTGCGTTGGTGTCGTATCTCAAGTTGGCTGACAGCACATGTCTGGAGGCCAAGCAGAAGATGGCCGCCACTCTCCCCAAGTACGAGAAGCACAAGGCGGCCAGCAAGTCGGTGCGTGGCGGTAAGGGAACCAAACTCGCCACGCCCGCCGAGGTGGAGGCGTACATCAAGGCCAACATCTTCCTACTCGAAGATCAGCAGAAGCGCCTCCGCCTACTCAAACCACCGGACAAGCAAAAGACCCAGATCAACGCCATCTATGGCGACGCCGACAAGGCAGTGGCGGCCCTGAAAGCATCACCGCGCGAGGCCCCGTTCACTGATCCACTGCGTCCAGTGGCTGCCCGGGCCAAGGTACTGGGTTTCACCGAGTGCTATCAGTCAAAGCGTCCAGTCGTCGTGGCTGCGGGCTGAGCACGGACCGCCTCAGCGCATATGGATCGGACCATCTTCACTGACGAGCATCTGATGTTTCGCAATGCCTTTCGGCGTTTTGTGGCCCAGGAGATAACGCCCAACTTCTTGCAGTGGGAACAAGCCGGCATCGTGCCTCGAGAGTTGTTCAAGAAGGCCGGTGCCAACGGGTTCCTGGCCATGCAGGCTCCGCAGCACTACGGCGGCGGCGGCTCGGACGATTTCCGGTATAACGCCATCGTGGGCGAGGAGCTCATGTACGCAGGCACCGGTGGGGCCGGGCTCGGCCTCACACTGCACAACGACATCACTTTGCCGTACTTTTTGCACTTCACCAATGACGAACAGAAGCAGCGGTGGTTGCCCGGTATCTGTACTGGCGAACTGATCACTGCCGTGGCCATGACCGAGCCGGGCATTGGCAGTGATCTGGCCTCGATGTCCACCACTGCGGTGCGCGATGGCGACCATTTTGTGGTCAACGGCGCCAAGACTTTCATCACCAACGGGTACAACTCCGACCTTGTGATCACTGCGGTCAAGACTGATCCCACCCTGAAGCACAAGGGCATCAGCTTGCTGGTGTTGGAGCGGGGTATGGCCGGTTTCGAGCGGGGCCGAAACCTCGACAAGGTGGGCATGCACAGCCAAGACACTGCCGAGTTGTTCTTCACCGACGTTCACGTGCCGGTGGCCAATCTGTTGGGCGGGGTGGGTGAAGGATTCACGTTGCTGGTACGCAACTTGGCGCAGGAGCGCTTATCCATTGCCATCGCCGGTGTGGCTGCGGCCAAGATCGCCTTGGACTGGACGGTGACGTACACCAAGGAGCGGATGGCCTTCGGTCAGCCCGTTGCCATGTTCCAAAACTCGAAGTTCAAGCTGGCCGAGGTAGCCACCGAGGTTGAGATCGGTCAGGTGTTCGTAGACCGCTGCATCGACCAACTCAACCATGCGGCGCTCACTGTGGAGGAGGCGGCCATGGCCAAATGGTGGTGTACCGAATTGCAAAAGCGCACCGTGGACACCTGTCTGCAACTCCACGGTGGGTACGGCTACATGATGGAGTACCCCATTGCCAGGGCCTACGCCGATGCGCGCATCACCACCATCTATGGAGGCACCACCGAGATCATGAAAGAGATCATCGGACGTTCCCTGGTCAAGTGAGTCGGCCTCCGAGCGCGCAGCGACCCGGTCGCGCGCAGTGGCTACGAACGGGTCGGCGTCACATCATCGGCAGGCAGTTGCCAAAGCTGAAGGGTTCGTGTTTGCTTCGGGGTCAGCCCACCATTCGGGAATGACCCGCCCAGAATGGGGCGCGCAGCTCTCGCTTTAAGATCTTTCCGGAACCGGTACGGGGTAGCTCGTCCATGAACGTGATCGACCGTGGAACCTTGTACCCAGCAAGATGTTGGCGCGCATATGACATAACGGCGTCGGCATCGAGCTTGCCGGGCGGTTGCGTCACGACAATGGCGTGGACAGCCTCCCCCCAGTTGTCATCGGGGATGCCGAACACGGCCACGTCATAAACGTCGGGGTGCTGCTCGAGAGCCGCTTCGATCTCCGCCGGATAGATGTTGACCCCGCCCGAGATGATCATGTCCTTCTTACGGTCGCAGATGAAGATGTATCCCTCATCGTCTCGGTAAGCAATGTCACCCACGGTATGGAACTCGCCTCGCCGGTCCGCCTCGTACTTCTCCTCGGCCTTGTAGTACGTGGTGAAGGTGGCAGAACTGCGTACGTACAGCTCGCCTGGATGCTCGGGGCCCACACCGTCCACTACGGCCCCGTCATCATCGAAGAGCACCAGATCAACGTGCGGTGCCGGCTTTCCGCACGACCCCGGCTTACGCAATTGATCAGCCGGTTCCAACACACAGTTGACCCCCAACTCCGTGGACCCATACACCTCGAACA
>JAYVGK010000468.1:0-4488 GCA_043772215.1 Acidimicrobiales bacterium
GTGGCATCGAGGGTGGCATCACCAGAGATATCGAGTTCATCCACAAACTCATCCAGGAACAATCGCCGCAAACTCTTGGACGACCGGGAGTAGCGGGCAAACAAGGCCCCCTTGACCACCTCCGGTAGGTTCACGAGGGCAAATACCGGCTGATCCAGGTTGGTGAAATACCGCCGCAGGATGTCTTCTTCGGCAGCGGTGAAGCTCTCCACGGTGTAGTACCCCACGGCACTCACCCTATGGACCGTGGACGGGATTGGTGGCGGATACCCGGTCCGCCCGCAGGGCCGCTCGGCGTGATACCCAAATCACACCACCACCGTCATGGCGTCGGCCAGCACGGTCAACTCGAAGGTGGTGCCACGGCCGACCTTCACTCCATCGAGCCAAACCGGGAGTGCACGATCAAGAGTGATGAGGTGGTGCGCCCCCCGCCGTTCGGTGATACCGGGATGCGGAAGGTGGGCCCCGTGGCGGGCCCGCTTTGCCACTTTGACGAGTTCGGGGAGCGCCAGGGTGGCTTGGAACACGTCGAGGAGGCCATCCCCTGGATGAGCACGGGGTCCCAGTTGGTAGACGCCCTCGAATTGAGCATTCATGGCCACCAGCCACCGATGACGACGCCAGTCCCGCGCCATCAGGCGCGATACAAACCAGGTGCGGATGTCATCTATGAGAACCTCGATGACATCAATGGGGAGATGCATGGCCTCTGGCGTGTGCAATCGGTTGGGTCCGGCCGGTCCCCCCAGGGTGCGCCACAGGGTGCCGCCGGTGAGCCCCGCCGTGGGCGGTGAGACACCTGCGCCCAGGCACTCGACGGCTATGGCCCGCAGTGCGGCATCGCTGTTGACCACGGGCGCCCCGTCCTCCAACGGCCCGGCCGTGCCCCACGTGGTGCCCTTGCCAATGGTCATGATGAGTTGGGGCCATCGGGCACCACGGTGGGAGCCGATGATGCAGCCACCACGCCTCGAAACAACTTGTCGGCCGCCGAACTGGCCGCCGCCCGGGTATCAGCCAGGGGCGCCGCCACCGCAATTTGGCGCAACAGATCCACCAGTGACTTCACCGTCCGGACGAAATCCCCGCCGGTGATTTCGGCGTCTACCAGCACCCGTTCCAAGTCTTTGCCCGAGGCCCAAGCGTGAGCAATCACTGCGAAGCCGGGATCCGGCATACGGGTCAACGTCAAATCGGCGTCCGCTTCACGGCCATTGACCGCCTCGGCCCGATCCACCACCTGGAACCACCGAGTCACCAGGCCACGAGGAAAACCGGGGGGCAACTCAGCCGCTACCGAACGGTCACGCGGTCCACCTCGGGGGGCCCGACCGGGCCCGCGCTGCTCGAACACAAACACCGAAGCCAGGGCGGCCAGTTGGGGTGGGGTCAGGCCATCCAATACGCCGCCGCGTATGCAATCGGCAATCAGTAGATCGCTCTCATGGAAGATGGAACACAAGAGCGTGCCCGCCACAGTGAGCGACCAGCCGTCCACGAAGCCCGCCGATTCCAACAGGTTCAGCACGCGATCCAAGTGGTTGACCAGCGAGCTCGATCGCTCTGCCACCATTCGCTGGGTGCGCTCCAACTCCCGTTGGATCCGGTCCGCTCGAGACGCAGCCCGCAAATGTTCGGCGAGGTCTCCGCACCCGGCCACGCCGGTGAGCACCTCGGCGTTGAACAACGGCGACTCCTCCTCCCGGGAAGGGCGCCGGCGCGAGCGTCCCAGCAACCGCTGCATCCCCGCCACCAAGTCGCGCTGGAACGCCTTGCTCTGCGGGTTGTACGGCGTAGGCAGCTTCACCAGCCCCGCCACTTCGGGGAGGCCCCGCATGTCCGTGGCCGTCAACGACAGCGACCGTCCTGTCTGAGTCAAGACCCTCAGGGTGACGTTTTCGCCTCGGCGCCCCGAAGACGTGGACACCACCACCACTGCCCCGTCGTCACGACCTGCGCTCTCCCGGACATCCGGCGCGCCCCGCGCCGAGTATCGCAGCACATCCCCTGGACGCACCCGCTCCAGCACATCGGCCACGTCTTGCTCGGGAACCGGCGCCGCCCGCCACTGGCCGAGGTGTTGCTGTTGGCGATACTCGTCGATGTCACCCCGGCCACATCGAGCCAGCGCTTTGGCCTCGACCAGATCGCGACGTTGGCGATCCATTTGCGCATTGGATCGGACGAGTTGAGAGTCGGCCTGGAATTGGGCAAAGGACAGGTTCAGAAAATGGTGAGCCTGCTCGCGCGAGGAACGCCGGATGAGGTTGGCCGCCATGTTGTACGTCGGTTTGAAGGCGGAGCGCAGTTCGTATGTGCGCTGACTGGCCAGGGTGGCCACGGATTCGAACGGCGTATAGGGCGACCACATGGTGACTGCGAAGCCATGCTGATCGATACCGCGTCGACCAGCGCGTCCGGTGAGTTGCGTGTACTCACCCGGGGTGAGCATCTGATGACCGGCACCGGTGTACTTGGACAACTTCTCGATGACCACCGTACGCGCCGGCATGTTGATACCCAGCGCCAGTGTTTCGGTGGCAAACACCACCTTCACCAGACCCTCCACAAAGCACGCCTCCACCGCCTCCTTGAACGGGGGCACCATGCCTGCGTGGTGAGCCGCAATACCGTTTTCCAACGCTGACAGGAACATGTCGAAATCGAGCACCTCCAGATCGGCGTCGGTCAACGCCTCCATATGGGGTTCGATGATCTGGCGGATGAGCGCCCGTTCTTCGGGGTTGGTGAGACGCATGCCTGCGTATAAACATGCGCGCATAGCTTCATCACAGGCGGCCCGGCTGAAGATGAAGTAGATGGCGGGCAGCATCTCTTCCATCTGCAACACATCCACCACGTCGATTCGGCGTGGCACCGTGGCCTCACGTCGATCACGCGACCTTGGCGCACCGGAACGCATCGAGTCAGCGTCGAGTCGCATGGCCGCCGGATTGGGACGACCGCCAACGAACATGTCGAGGACGTCGATGTGGGCACTGGAGCGATCGCCCACGAGGTACAACTGTTCCAACTCAACCGGCCGCTGGTGATGAATGACCACATCGGTGGCGCCGCGCACGGTGGTGACCCAGTCCGCCAATTCTGCCGCATTGGACACCGTGGCCGACAAGCACACCAGGTCCACCTCGTGGGGGGTGTGGATGATGACCTCCTCCCACACCGGGCCGCGATACGTGTCTTGCAGGAAATGGACCTCGTCGAGGACCACGTAGCGCAGGTCGTCGAGTGAGCGGGAGTGCGCGTAGATCATGTTGCGCAAGACCTCCGTGGTCATCACCACAACGGGCGCCGAATCGTTGACGCTGGTGTCGCCGGTCAATAGACCCACCCGGGCGCGGCCGTGCATTGCACACAGGTCCAGGTACTTCTGATTGGACAGTGCCTTGATGGGAGTGGTGTAGAAGGCCCGTTTGCCAGCCGCCAACGCTTTGGCGACGGCGTACTCCGCCACCACCGTTTTACCCGACCCTGTGGGTGCCGCCACCACCACCGAGTGACCGGCATCGAGCGCGTCCATGGCTTGTACCTGGAATGCGTCGAGCTGGAATGCAAGAACATTCTCGAAGACTGCTCTTACCCCGGGGGGAGAATCTGGATCATGCATACGGGCCCGACGCAGCGGGCTACTTTCCGGCGAGTTTGCCAATGCCAATGGCGGCGAAATAGAAGATCCACATGGGGATGGCCATGGCAAACAGCGAATACGGGTCTTGGCTGGGAGTAGCCACGGCAGCAATGATGACCACGATGACCACGGCGCCGCGCCAATGCGTCAGCAATGCCTTACTGCTCACCACACCCGCCAGTTCCAACGCCACCAAAACCACTGGAAACTCGAAGCAGATGCCGAAGGCCACAATCATGATGACCACCAACCCCAGGTATCCGGCCGGGGTGAAGAACGGCTCCACGTCTTTGCCGCTGATGTTGATGAGAAACTTCAGCGCTTGCGGCAAGGTGAGGATGGCGATGAACGCTCCGAGCATGAATAACAACATCGAGCTGATGATGAACGGCACTGCGTAGCGCTTCTCCCGCTTGCTGAGACCGGGAGTGATGAAGCGCCATACCTGGAACAACCACACCGGCGAAGCCACGTACAGTCCGGTGTAGGTGGCAACTTTGAACCGGGTGGTAAAGCCCTGTGCGGGGTCGGTGACGATCAGCTTCTTGCTGGGGTCACCGATGGCATCACGGTAGTAGTGGACGAGAAATCCGGTGATGCGGTTGTACAACGCAAATCCCACCACCACCCCCACCGCAATGGCGGCGGAGCTGATCACCAAGCGCCGACGCAGCTCCGAGAGGTGCGCCACCAGGGTCATACGACTGTCGTCTATGGGAGCCCGGGACGGGGCGGGGGCATCCATCAGAGCACGGGTTCCGGATCATCGAGGATGTCGCGACCGGGACCCGACGGCGGCGCCGGGATCCCGAATGTGGTGGCCACGGATAGCGGTG
>JAYVGK010000469.1:0-4494 GCA_043772215.1 Acidimicrobiales bacterium
AGGCGCCGTTGTCCGCCAACCTTCATACCAACCACACCCTTGTCCCAACCCTGGATCACCTGGCCCGCACCGAGCCGGAAGGAGAACGTGTCGCCCCGGTCCCACGAGGCGTCGAACTGCTGAGCGGTGGACCAGGACACGCCCACGTAGTGCACGTCCACGTTGGTGCCGGCGATAGCCTCGGTACCGTCGCCTACCGTGATGTCCTCGATGACGAGTTCGGTTGGGGGTGTGGTGTCGGTAGGAATGGAAACGTCGGGCTTGGCCATGACAATCACGTTAGCGGCTCAGCTGACCCGAACTGCTCGATGACTCGGACCGCATCATCAGCGCTGCTCACGTAGTGAGTGAGGGCCTCGTCAGCATCCGTGAGCAGCGCATCGATCAACGCTTTCACGGGGTGGCGCACGGTCCAGTAGCCGTCCACATCGAGCAGCACCATGGGGCTGAACACACCCACGGAGCGGTAGGCGTTTTGAGCCAGGTCCTGGAAGATCTCTTGCACGGTGCCCGGTCCGCCGGGAGCGAAGACCACACCACCGGTGGCCACTGCCAACAGCCCATCCTCACGAATGGAGTTCTCGAAGTACTTGGCGTGATGAGTGGCAAACGGGGTGGGTGGCTCGTGCCCGTACAGCCACGTGGGGATACCGATACTGAGCGCAGCCGACACAGCCGTGTCACGGGCAATCACCGCCGCTGGACGTTGCCAGGCATGCAGGGTAGTTACGGCGTCGGTGTTCCACTGGCCATTGACGATGAGGTGCAGCGCAGCATCGGTGGGGAAGTGGGCCCATTGCGGATTGCTCAGTGTGCTTATGGCCTCATTCAGTACCCAAGAAGGGTGATGGGCCAACCGTGCACCCAGATGGGTGGCCTCCATGGCGCCCGGACCGCCGCCCGACAACATTAAAAAGCCCCTCCGGGTGAGCGTCGCCGCCAATTCTGCGGCCATGCGGTAGCCAGGGTCGTGGCGCGGCAATGCGTGGCCTCCCATGACTGCCACCACGCGATGCGCGCCCAATGCGGAGCGCAACGCCGCAGTGATGGCCACGTCGTGCAGGGCCCGGTTACGCGCCACCATCGGGTCCATGGGCGAGCGCAGGCCAGCACGAACGGCGTCGAGATACATGCGAGCGTCGAGGGTAACCGTGTACGAAAGTGGGTCCGTGGGGTCCAACCCACCGAGCAGCGCAACGCTGGTGTAGAGGCCGTCAGGGAACACGATCAACGGCGATGCCCCGTCCATGCTCACACCGTTGTGGCGATCCTCACGGCAATGTCTCGCGACGATCGCCCCACCCGCAGCTCTCGTGGCCCCGGAGTCACAGTCCAAGCGTGGGTATCTGTATCCCAGTGCGACGCCCAGCGTGGGTCCAACGACACCGTGACTATGGCCGTGCCCTGCGCACCAACCGACACCTTGGCGAAACCCACCAGTTTCTGGTCGGGCTCATCGGCGGCGACACTCGGTCCGTGCTGCTCGTGATGGACGTACACCTGCACCACCTCGTGGCCGGAGCGGGTGCCGGCATTGACCAATTGCACCTCCACGCCATCATTAGTAATATGCGCGCCTTCAATAAGTATTGTTGCATATCCCAGCCCGTGACCGAAGGGAAACAATGGCTGACGGCCGGTACTGTCGTACCAGCGGTAGCCCATGAGGCGGCCTTCGAGGTAGCGCGCCACCCCGTGACGGCCAGGGTGATGCTCGAATGCGGGTGTGTCCTCCAGAGACTGAGGGAAGGTGACGGGCAGACGACCTCCTGGCTCCACGTCGCCGAACAGCACATCGGCGAGTGCGTCGCCAAACTCCTGTCCGGGAAACCACGTGAACACCACGGCGTCAACTTCGTCCAACCACGGCATCGACACCGGCGAGCCTGCATTGACGACCACCACGGTGCGGCGGCTGACAGCAGCCACTTCGCTGATCAATTGGTTTTGGGTACCGGGTAAATCCATGGTGGCTCGGTCGTAACCCTCGCTCTCCCACTCTGGGTTGGTGCCCACCACCAGGATCGACAGGTCCGACGTGGCTGCCAATGAGGCGGCCTCCTGGATGAGGTCGAGCGTCAGCGGCGCCATGGCCCCGATACTGAGCCCGGACATGGTGGCCATGGGGGCACTTTCGAACTCCACCTTCAACTCATATGCGCGCCCAGCTTCGAGCACCATGGTGCCCACCAGTTCAGATTTGCCCATACCGAAGAACGACCCGCCGGCCGGTCGACCGTCGTCATCAAGCAGAACCACCCCGTCGATGGACAACGTGCTGTGGCCGAGGGCGCTGGTCCCGAACGACCACTCCCCGCTGACATCCGGCGTGAACGTGGCGATGGTGCGCAATGCCACCGTGGCGAACGGCACCCCCTCGGCCGGGTCCTCCGACCACATGAAGTTGAATCCCCGTACGTCGCGCACCAAGGTGGGGGGCTCTGCGCTGTGCATCTGCGCAGCGGTGGCAAACAACAACTGCTGTACGCCTGACAGCAACCGACTCTCCGGCTTGGGCACGGTCTTGTGGGTGATTGACCCACGGGCATGGACGACATCCACTCCAAGTGCCGAAAAACGGTCCGTGAGTGCCGCCAACGGGTGCACGGCGTGGACGGGGTTCACCAGCGCCGAACCGCCCCCCATGATCTGACCCTGCAGCGCATTGGGCCCGATGACCGCCACCCGTTGTAGGCCCGTGGCGGCAAGCGGTAACGCAACACTCTCGTTGCGTAGTAGCACCATGCCAGCTGCACCGGCGGCGCGAACCAGGGCCCGGTCTTCGGGTTCGTCGCGAGTGACCTCGAGGCCAGGTCCACCGTCGGTGATGACGCCGATGGTGTCCATGAAGCGAACCATACGGCGCGCCGTTTCCCTGATGGTAAGCGCGCTGACAAGACCATTGTCCACGGCACTGCGAAGCTTGGCGCCACGATGCTTGGTGGGGCCGGGCATCTCCAGGTCGAGGCCTGCGTTGACCCCTTCGGTGGTGGAGTGCAGGCCAAACCAGTCACTCATCACGATGCCATCGAAGCCCCACTCGCCGCGCAGGATGGTGGTGATCAGTTCGGTATGGTCGGCGGCATAGGGGCCATTGATCCTGTTGTAGGCCGTCATGATGGCCAGCGCGCCGGCCTCGGTGACCGCCGCTTCGAATGGCACCAGGTACAACTCACGCAGGGTTCGCTCGTCAATTTGGCTGTCGATGGTGAGACGCTCGAACTCGGTGTCGTTACCCACGTAGTGCTTGACGCAGGCTGCGACCCCTTCTGACTGCACGCCCTTGACATAGCCCACAGCCGTACGCGCGCTGAGGAATGGGTCCTCGCTGTAGCACTCGAAGTTGCGGCCGCCGATGGGGGTGCGGTGCAGGTTGACTGTGGGGGCCAAAACCACCCGGGCGCCCTTGGACCGAGTCTCACGGCCCAACAGCGCGCCAATCTCTTGCACCAAGGCCGGGTCCCAGGTGGCAGCCAACGCGGTACCACACGGCAGATTGACCGACGCTGGTCCGGTGAAGCTGGTGCCACGGGCCCCGGCCGGTCCATCGGTGACGCGCATGGACGGTATGGCCTTGCTGGGTATGGCGACGGTGTGCCAGTTGTCGGAGCCGGCGAGGAGCGAGATCTGCTCATCGAGGCTGAGCGAGTCAACGAGTGCGTCCAGTTCGAGATCGTTCACGGTCGTCGACCGTAGCCCGCCTACCATCTCGTCATGTCAGCCGCCATGCCAGCCGATCATGTGCCGCAGTGGCGGATGCCAGCCGAGACGGCCCCCCACGAACGCACCGTGATGTGTTGGCCAGCCCGGCCCCAAATCTGGCTCGATCGACTTCGACAAGCCCAGTTGGACTATGCCGAAATCGCCCAAGCCATTGCCGGGTTTGAAACGGTGACGATGATCGCCCGCCCCGAACACGCCGAATTGGCTGCCGACCTGTGTGGCCCCACCGTGGAAGTGGTGGCATTACCGATTGACGACTCATGGGCACGCGATACCGGGCCCATTCATGTGCTCGACGGTGGTGGCGGACGTCGGGTGGCTGGTTTCAGGTTCAACTCCTGGGGTGCCAAGTTTCTCCCCTGCGGTGACGATGCTGCACTCAAGGCGGCATGGTGTGCGTTGCGGGGCGAGCGGTTGGAGCCGGTGGACATGGTGCTCGAAGGGGGAGCCATCAGTGTGGACGGCCGGGGCACGCTGATCACCACCCAACAGTGTCTGATGCATCCCAATCGAAACCCTGCGATGGTACGTGCGCAGATGGAAACAGTGATTGGCGAAGCGCTGGGCGTATCCACCTATGTGTGGTTGCCGTATGGACTGGCACTCGATGACGACACCGATGGTCACGTGGACAACGTGGCGGCGTTTGCCCGGCCGGGGTTGGTGGTGATGCAGGGTTGCAGTGATGAAGATGAAGACGACCATGAGCGTATGGAGCAGAACCGTCGCTGGCTCACCGGCGCCAGTGATGCGCAAGGAGATGCCCTGGAG
>JAYVGK010000470.1:0-3171 GCA_043772215.1 Acidimicrobiales bacterium
ATTCGAGCAGGTGACAATCCCGCAAGGTTCAACTCCGCAGTCACGTCGCCTTTGGCCCCCTTCACCACTCGGTAGATGCCGGCACCAAGGGCGATGACGCCAGCGGCGCCCACCACGAAGCGACCGAAGGGATAGCTGAGCACTCGAGCGGTGAGGTCTTTGACTTGCTGGTTTCCATCGGTTCGCTGTGCCGGTTGACGGGCCAGCGACAGCGCGGTGATGGCAAATGTGGCGTAGAGGATGGCGCTCACCAGATAGCCGACGCGCGTAGCCATCGCCTCGGCATCCATCCCGCCCGGGAGCACCGCAGTCAGCACTCGCCACAGTGCGTAGATCAGCAACCCGACGCCTAGAACCACCAGCAAGACTCGGCCGCCATTCAGGCCAGCCACCTCCTTGATGGCCCCCGTGGGGCTGGCCTCCTGTTTCGGTCCGCTGACCACGGTTGATTTCATGGCGTGTAGCACCACGGTGATTACCAACACGCCAGCCAACACGTACACCACTCCCTTGGCCAACCATCCGGCCTGACCCACCTTCACCAGGCTTGGATGGTCAACCGCCACGGAACTGGTGCGGCGCTTGAAAACCGATGCTGTGGACACACGCGCAACGATGCCCGATCTGCGTCGAAGTCAAACGGGGCCACCCGTACACTCGGTGCGTGATGTC
Organism: Acidimicrobiales bacterium; assembly: GCA_043772215.1. Taxonomy (GTDB): domain Bacteria; phylum Actinomycetota; class Acidimicrobiia; order Acidimicrobiales; family JANYDT01; genus JANYHQ01. Next base: position 673 of record JAYVGK010000470.1, read on the forward strand.
AAGGACGCGAACCGCAATCGGAATTCTGCATGGGTGAGTTGCTTCTGGGGCCAATGTTGCGCCATGTGAGCGACTCGTCCGCCACCATTTTCGTGGAAACCGATACGGCAGCCTCGGTGGACATCAATGGCACCGTCACCTCCACTTTTGAGGTGGCTGGTCACCACTACGCGTTGATCATCATGGAAGGGTTGCAACCCGCGTCGATGATCGAGTACTCGGTGCTGGTGGACGGTGAATGTCGCTGGCCTTTGCCAGACAGTTCCATGCCGCCGAGCGTGATCCGTACGCTGGGCCACAGTGGCCCATTGCGATTGCTGTTCGGATCGTGTCGGGCTGCCGCTCCGCACGAACCGCCCTTTTCACTGTCGGCCACCGACGACCCACAAGGTCTCGGTGTGGACTCGTTGCGAGCCCACGGCCTGAGAATGCTGAGCCAAGACCCGCACGAGTGGCCCGACATGTTGATGTTGCTGGGAGACCAGATCTACGCCGATGAACCGTCGCCGGAAACGAAGAAGCGTATGCGCTCCCGCAATTCTGCCGACACCACACCAGCATTGCTGGTGGCTGGTTTTGAGGAATATACGTGGCTCTATCGAGAATCATGGACGCCGGAGGTGGAGCGATGGTTGTTCTCGGTGGTGCCCACCGCCATGATCTTCGACGATCACGAACTGATCGACGATTGGAACATTTCCGGACCGTGGGTGCACGAAATCCGCTTGCAGCCATGGTGGCAAGAGCACGTGGCTGGTTGCCTCATCGCGTATTGGATTTATCAGCACCTGGGCAACCTGTCACCGCAGGAAATACGCGACGAGGCAATACTGGGCAAGCTCATGGCAGGCGGCGACGGCGCCACCTACATGCGTGAATGGGCGGCTGAGTCCGAACGGTTCACGCCCAGAGAAGGAGGATACCGCTTCAGTTTCGTACGTCATCTGGGGCGTACACGGTTGGTGGTCATCGATTGCCGCAACGGGCGAAACCTGGAGCCAGATAGGGCCATGGTGGGCGCCGAGGAGTGGAAATGGATCGATGAGCAGTGCCGGGTAGGTGATGTGGACCATTTGTTGTTGGCCACATCATTACCGGTGATGGTGCCTGGTGGCCTAGACGGCCTAGAGGCCTGGAACGCTGCCCTCTGTGACGGCAAATGGGGTAAATGGGTGGCCCGAGGGTCTGAGCGGATCCGTCGCTACATCGACCTTGAGGATTGGCCAGCCTTTGATGCTTCGCTGCGCCTGTTGCTGGCGCTGATTGATGAAATTCGTACCGGGCCCGGCCACCCTGCCACCATCTCTATCCTGTCAGGCGATATCCACTTCAGTTACGTAGCCCGGGCGGACTTTGCTGCTGATCGCAACGTCTCTTTCAGTAACGCCCCCAGCCGGGTGTACCAACTCGTAAGCTCGCCCATCCGCCAGTCGCTGCCCCGACGGGATCGCCTGGTGATTCGCTTCGCAATGAGCCGGATCGGCCGGCGCATTGGTGGATTGATGACCCGCAGTATCAAGTCACCTCCCCAGATCGCCTCATGGACCCTCACCGACGGTCCGGCGTTTGCCAACGAAATGAGCATCCTCATCATCGACGGTGAAAACATCGAACTGATGGTGGAGCGGGCTCGGCCCGATGACAACGGGTCACCGATATTGGAAACCGTGATCCACACCAGTCTGTGACGGATCAGGTGGCGGGCACTGCTGGGTCCAACGGCGGTTGTGGAACACATATCAGCAACGCTGCAGGGCGTATGCGCACTTTGAGGTTGCGGGTTTTGCTGCGGGCCCCCCCATCAAGTTCGTAACGCACTTTGTGCTCAAAGCGTACGTCGATCTTCTTGGCCTTGGTGGACTGGATCAGCGGCGACTTGTCGGCATCACCGTGGCCCATCACCCGGCTGAGGACTCGTAGCCACTGCAGTCGCCCTTCGGCACTCACCACACCCACGTCTAGCAACCCGTCTGTCGGGGTGGCGGTCTCGAACACCCGTAGACCTCCGATGACGGTGCCTACGTTGCCCACCAGTACGCAACTGGCCGGGCCGTCAAACCATGGCTCTCCGTCCACCCGAATCTTGGCCGTGGTGCGCGGTGCCGACATTGCTTTGACGCTGCCACGCACATAGGCAATGCGACCCAATCGTTCCTTGGCTGCACCGTCGACATCAGCAATTATCCTGCCGTCGAAACCAGCGCCGCCCATGACCACAAACGTCTCTCCGTTCATGGTTCCCACATCGAGGTGGCGTCGCTCACCGTGCAGTGCAATCTTGACCGCTTCGGTGATGTCAGGCGGAATACCCAGGTTGGTGGCCAACAGATTGGCGGTGCCCGCTGCCACGATGGCAATAGGTACATCAGTACCCGCCAATACGTCCACGCACTGCTGAACCATCCCATCACCACCCCACACAACCACCAATGTGGCGCCAGCCTCCAGCGCTGCTCGTACCCTCCTGGGTGCTTTGCGACTCTTGTCCACCTCCGCCCA
>JAYVGK010000471.1:0-1890 GCA_043772215.1 Acidimicrobiales bacterium
CGCCAACTGCGTGCTGGTCACTGGTGCCGTACCGCTTGGCAACTCATCGGCGCGTGCGCGTAAGAACGTGGCAGCCACCCGGACGCTGGCAAAACGGAGGTGATCATCAGGAGCAGCAAAGCTGAACAGCCACTGACGAACCCGCTGATCGATGAGGACCTTCTCCTTGTCCTCAACGCTCAGCCCCGCCGCCACAAACACCCGGCAGTCATACGTCCGGCACGTTCGAGGTCGATGCTCATAGATTGAACAACGGTTGTTGACCAGCATGGGGCAGTGCCCCTGTTCGTCATATCCGAGCAGCACATGGCCCGTTGGCAGCCGAGGCGCAGGGAACAGCAACTGCGCAGGAATATGGGCCAATGCATCGGTTTCTTCCGGCCCAATGTGAATGAATTGGGATGCAGTGCAACATGCCGTACAGCTATCACACGGTACATCAGAAGCACGGCGGCCATTGATGGCCTCGCTCATACCTGCGACCCACAATGCAAAGTCACCTGCCCACATAGCAACTCCCCCACCACGTGCTGGTGCGGCCTAGATCTCCACATCATCGGCTGGCTTCGTGACGCGGCCACGAATGGGCAACCGTTCAAATACCGCAGGCGGCTCACGCCACGGATCAGATGAGGTACCCGCCGCCGCCGCCTGCATGGCATTCCAAACCCGTTGCGGGGTACACGGCATGTCGATATGGCGTACTCCCATGTGGCTCAATGCATCGATCACCGCGTTCTGCACGGCGGGCATGGACCCAATGGTGCCCGACTCGCCGATGCCTTTGGCGCCCAACGGATTGAGGTGGGTCGGCGTCTCGGTGTTGAACGCCTCGAACGAAGGAAACTCAGCCGCGCTGGGCATGGCGTATTCCGCCAACGTCGACGTCAACGGGTTACCGTCTTCGTCGTAGACAAACTGCTCCCACAACGCTTGCGCAGCGCCCTGGGCAATGCCGCCATGCTGCTGGCCTTGCACGATCAGCGGATTCACGATGCGACCACAATCATCAACGGCCACGTGTCGCAGCAACCGGACAAAGCCAGTATCGGTGTCTACTTCCACCACGGCCACATGGGCTCCGAAGGGGAACGTGGCCCCAGTTTGCACTAGGTCCATCTCCACCACCAATGGATGACCCTCATCGTTGGCCACAGCAGCTATGGCGGACCACTCCAGTGCGGTGGCCGGCGACCCCGCCACTCCTACTCGTCCGTCGTCGGTGATGACGATGTCTTCGGGGCTGGCTTCCAACAGTGCTGCCGCCAGCTCGCGACCGCGTTCCAACACCGCAATGGCGGCGGCCTGCACCGAGGACCCTCCGATCTGCAGCGAACGTGAACCCCCGGTACCAGATCCGCGTGGCACTTCCGCCGTATCGGACTGGACGAAACGGATACGGTCCATGGGGATACCCAATTGGTCCGACACGATCATGGCGAACGTGGTGGGATGACCTTGGCCGTGACCCGACGTGCCCACCTTGACGGTGGCCGAACCGTCGAGATGGACCTCTACCGATGAGTACTCGCTACCGCCTGCGCTGCCGGTGATCTCCACATACGTACTGACCCCGATACCAAGTTGGCGTGGACCACCCTCGGCTCTGAGTGCTGCCTGTTTGCCCAACAATCCCTCATAGTCAACGGCCAGGGCAGCAGCATCCAGCGCATCGGCGTAGGTGCCGTTGTCGTAGGTGGCCCCCATGAGGGTGACAAAGGGAAACTGGTCCGGCGTGAGCAGATTGCGCTTCCGCAAAGCAATGGGGTCGATATGGAGTTCGTCTGCCGCCAAATCCATGATGCGCTCCAGTAGAGCCGCAGCTTCCGGTCGCCCCGCCCCCCGAAACGCTCCGATAGAGGCCGTATTGGTGGCTGCCACTGCCACCTC
>JAYVGK010000472.1:0-6619 GCA_043772215.1 Acidimicrobiales bacterium
GCCTTGGCCACCAACGTCTGGAGGGCAGCCCCGCGCTCGTCATCGGCCACCGCCAAGCGAAAGCGGGCCAGTTGATCCGGTGCCATCTGATACATCCCCGACCCGACGAACATCCCTGCGCCGTTGACCTCCACGTAGTTGATTCCTGTACCCATGGGGCCGCCCACCACGGCACCGTGATTGTCCTTGTACGGACGCTTGTCCTTGGCAAAGCGCACGTCACGATTGGGACGAAAGGCGTGCGCCACACCGAACTCCGGGGCGAGGGCACCCAGCATCAATGCCATTGGTCCTTTCACCGATGACTCCCACTGCTCCTTGTGCGCATGGAAAAACTCCTTGGAGTTGTCCTCGTCCAAACCGTCGTAGAACTCATAGAGCGACGGGGGAAATCCGATGAATGCCTCAGTTGCGGGGACGGCCACCTCAACGCACCCGGGGGTCGAAGTGGCGGACCTCATCGAGCTGCTCACCCATTGCCTCCACGATGCGACCGAACCCTCGGGCGCCAGACTCGGCATTGGCGCCGGTGGGGTCACCGATGACACCGAGGGGCAGGGTGCCGGGTTCCACTGGACCATCCACGTCATTGGACAACCATCCGAAGCTGACACTGCCTCCGAACTTCACATGCTTGTTCTGCGCCAGTTGCTCCGGCACCCGACGAACCGCCTTGGAGATGTCGACCAGGTCGGGCCGAACGTGCATCATCAACGATGTTTCATCGTGACCGGCATGAATGCCCATGCCCAACTCGTTACCCTCGTCGGTGGCCATCCACGGGTGCAGCAAAAAGGTGCGCAGCCCGTATTTGAGCCGCAGATCGCGACACGCCATTTGTAACAGTGCCGAGTTGCCGCCATGTCCGTTGACGAACACCAGGGTTCGCGCGGCAGTCATGGCAATGCCCCGGCCCAGGTCATCGAGCACGGCCAACATCGTTTGAGCCGACAACCAGATGGTGCCTGGAGCCCACGCATGTTCGTTGGACTTCGTATAGGCCAGGGCCGGCAGATCCCACAGATCGAGTGCGTCACCATGGGCGGCAACTGCAGCCGCCGACAACGCTTCGGCCAACACCAGATCGGTGTTCAGCGGAAGGTGGGGTCCATGCGCCTCCACTGCACCGAGGGGTTGCAGCACGATGGACTCGGGAGTGAGACGCTCCACCAGTGAGTGGGCGGCAAGGTCGGCAAAGTTGCGATTGGAATAAGTGCGAGTGGAAGCGGGAGCCATGGCCACGGACATTACCGGTGTGTGACCCGTGGGAGATTGTTGGTTCCCCCGAAGTGGCGATCCACTCCGGACGTGCCTCGAGGAGTTCGAGACCAGACATGTCATCAGTGCCCGATTACGGAGCCATCATCATCGGCGGAGGCCACAACGGCCTCATCTGCGCCACGTACCTTGCCAAGGCGGGCATCAAGGTGGTGGTGTTGGAAGCTCGATCGGCGGTGGGTGGCAATGCCGCCACCGAGGTGGCGTTGGGCGGTGCGCGCGTCAACATCTGCAACTGCGATCACACCATGGTTCGGGCCACCCCCATCATCGACGAGTTGGACTTGGCCAGACACGGCCTGCGCTATCTCAGCGGTGACATCGTGCAGACCAATGTCCATTGGGATGGCGGCCCGGCCTGGGTGCAGTTCCACGACGTCGCCCGCACCCTGGATGGGCTGGGGCATACGTATCCAGCTGAAGTGGCCAACTACTCGGCCTATCTGAAGGATGCGCTGCCCGTGGCACGTTTGGTGGTGGACGTGGCCAACGATGCACCTACGCCGGGCACGGTGATCCCCAAGGTGTTACGTCGGCGGGTGGCGGGCGTGTCCACCATGCTGCATTGGGCCAAACAGTCTGTGGGCGACGTGATGCGCAAGTATTTCGATTCCGATCAACTGCGGGCGCCGCTCATCACCACGGGTCCAGCCGTATGGGGGCTGTCACCGGAGACGCCGGGTACCGGGATGGGCGGCATCGGTTACGCACTGCGCCATGCCATACAGCCGGGCCGGCCGGTTGGGGGAAGTGGCAGTCTCCCCTTGGCCATCGAGGCGGCGTTGATGGAGGCGGGCGGCGAGGTGCGTTGCAATTCGCGTGTGGCCAAGATCGTTTGTGAAGGGGCCAATGTCTCCGGGGTGGTGTTGGAGGGCGGCGATATGATAAGCGCGCCTATTGTGGTGGTGGCGGCGGACCCGCAGGCAGCGTTGGTGGACTGGCTCACCGGGGCACCGCCCCAAGCGGCCGAGATCATTGCCCGCTACAAGGCCCAAACCCGCCACGATGGGTATGAGGCCAAGGTGGACGCGGTGGTGGATCAGCCGTATACGTTCAATGCCATGTCAGACGAGCTCGCCCGAGCACTCGGTGTGTCCCACGATGACGTCCGCAATGCCACATCCATCGTGTCCCCGTCGCTGCCGGACATGGCCACATCGTTCGAGTTGAAGGGTCGTGGGGTCATTGCCGACCAGCCCATGTTCTTCTCCAATTCGCCGTCAGTAAAGGATCCGACCCTGGCCGCCGACCTGCCCGCCGGGTCCAATGTGTTCAGTATCGAGGTGTTGTGGACCCCGTACGACCTGCACGGTGGGTGGGAGGGCACCGGTGAACCGGAGCGGTGGCTGCGGACGTTCGGCCGATTGGTGACCACCCAGTCCGGCATTGCCTTTCGCGACACGGTGCGGGACTGGCGGCTGATGGGACCACGCGAGTACGAGCAGCAGTTTTCCATGGTGCGCGGCTATGCGCCGTCGTTCGCCGGTACCCCGGTGTCGGCTTTGTTGGGCAAGGATCCTGAGCTCACCCGCTATTCCACGCCGGTGGGTGGCCTGTTTCTCACCGGCGCCGCCACCTTCCCCGGTGCTGGCGTATGGGGCGCGTCGGGCCGCAATGCGGCTACCGCCATCTTGGCGTCGGACTCACGCTCGGCCAAAGCCCGTCGCGCCGTGGTGGCCGCCACCGCCTGACCCGACGCCCACGGCACCTGTAGACACCTCTACCCAACGACTGGTGGACGTCCACGCTGGAGCTGGGGCTGGGGGCTGGCGCAGTCAGCCGATGGTGGAGCTCACGGTGGTGCGAGCCACCACTCGGCCGTGGTGCCATACGATGCGCTGGTCGCTGGCGGCCGCCATGGCGGTGGCCAGCGAGTGCCCCGGTACCGCCAACAACTCTGCCGGTGAGCCAACTTCCACCCCCACCGCAGGCATGTTCATGGCCCGGCGGGCGCCACCGGTGATGGAGGTGAACGCCTCATGGGGCACCAGATGGCCGGCCATCACCATGAGCGCCGCGGTTTCAAACGGATCACTGCGGCCCATGGAGTTGAACGGATCGCGAACGTTGTCAGCACCGGCCGCCACATTGACCCCCGCATCGAGTAGCGGCCGCACCGCTGTGATGCCGCGCGGTGCCCCCATCAGATGGTCGCGCGCCTGCAGGAACAAATTGGTCTGGGGCAACGCAATGACGCTGATGCCAGCCGCAGCCACCGCCGCTGCGGTGTCACGCTGCACCGAAGGCTCCTGCATGGCCAGGCTGCAGCAATGACTAGCCACCACTCCACCGCTGAAACCGGTGGTCATCACCCGTTGGGTCAGGTACATCAACTCCAGGTGAGAGGGATCCAGCGTTTCATCTGTATGCAGATCAAGTGAGCGGCCCAACTCACCGGCCAGATCCATGGAGATGTCGGTGGACAGCAGCGGGTCGGAATCGAGGTGGGGTACACCGCCGATGATGATGGAGGGGTCCAAGAGCGCAGCCTCACGCAGCAGTTTGCGCTGCCCCGCTCCGGCGTCACCCACTGTCCACCCGGCCAAGGCCACGATCTGGATGTCGATGAGATGGCCGATGGAGCGCCTGACCTCCAGCAACGCCTCCACCGCCCGCAGCTCTATTCCGTCGTGCACATTGACGTGAGTACGCACGGCCGTCACCCCGTGTACCAACAAATCGAGGGCACCGGTGGTAGCCCGTTCCACCATGCCGGCATCAGTGAGAGTGGGCAAGAACTGGGTCCATCCGTTGATGGCCCCCATGAGGTCACCCTGAGGATTGGGTGCCAACTCCGACGTGTACACCTTGTCGAGATGGGCATGGGGCTCGGCCGGGGCAGGCAGCAACAGCATGCCGGTGAGGTCCTCACCCCGTTCCTCTACTGGAGCATCGCCCGCAGGGAGCACAGCCACGATCATCAGACCATCAAGGCCGACGTCTACCAAACGACCATCGGCCAGCGTGGCGTTGCGCAACCAGGACCGACCCGGTGCCGCACTCAAGCGGGCAATCGGAACTGTACCGACTGGTGCACTGCAGGCAGCTCCTGCAGCGGCACCCCGGCCTTGGGCAGTACTTCCTCGGCAATGAGGTGCAACTGCTCATTTATCTGGTCACGGCTGAGTCCGGGCAGGTCGAGGAACAGACACAGATGCTCAACCCCAAAGCGTTCGCGGTACATGCCGATGGTGTCCACCACGTCATCCACCGAACCAATGGCCATGATTTGCTGATCCACACTGTCTTCCAATGGCGGTTGGAACCCAAACGGCTTCTTGGTGAGCCCATCGGCCTCGGCGTAGTTGGTGAATCGCCCGTACGGGGCCAAGAAACGACAGAATTCGTCGTGTCCATCACGAGCGGCGGTGATGGCTGCCTCTCGGGTGGCCCCCACGTGTGCATTGAGCACCAGCACCTTGTTCTCACCCTTACGAAGGGTGACGCCGTGGGTGTCTTCGTAAGTGCGTTGATAATGATCCCAACGTGGCTCCATGAGGTTGGGGTGCATTAGCCAATACACGCCTCGGTGGCCAGCTCTCGGCACGTACTCCATGGTTTCACCGGACGTCACCGGTTGGTAGATGGGCACAGTGCGCGTGACGGAGGGGATGAGCGTGTAGTCCGTGACCACTTGACCGCGATCGGGGATGCCAGCCGGCGGGAACTGGTAGTGCTTGCCGGTATAGGAGAAGCGCTCGTTGTACCAAGCGCTCTTGATGACCTCCACGGCCTCTTCGAACTGCTCCCGGTTGCGCTGATCATCCATGACGCTCATGTCGTTGTCGCCCGATGCCACCACACTGCCCAAGGCCATGGCTTCACGCGGCACGGTGCCCCGGGCCACTCCGAACTCCATACGGCCATTGGTGAGGATGTCGGCCATGGCGAAGTCCTCGGCCAAGCGCAGCGGATGCCACTGGGGCACCACGTTGAACATCTGCCCCAAGCGGATGCGCTTGGTGTGCGCCGCCATGGCCATGCCGAACAGCACCAGGTTGGGAGTCACCTCGTACCCCTCGTACTGGAAGTGGTGCTCGGTGAACCACATGGCGTTGTAGCCAAGCGTGTCGGCCGTCTTGCACCATGAGGTGAGGTTCTCGTAGCAGGCAATGGCGTCAGCCAGCCCGTAACGGCGTTCGGTAGGAGAAGGGCCGGCATTGCCGGCATCGGGCATGGGAACGGTGCCGAAGAAATTCAGGTCGGTACGCATCTTGGAGTCCACAATCTGTGATGCGGGTGCGATGGCCACCCGTTGTACGCCCACTGTACGAAATCTGGAGGCGGTAGCGGCAGCCGGGGCGCACTGTTGTGTGTCGGTAGGATGAATCCTCATGGCCACTCCACCGCCCGGCGAACGCGAAATCCTCACCTGGCCCCTGTTCGGCGTGGCCGGCCGGGAACTGTCCATGCAGGTGGCCGAGAGCGGGTACCGGCCCGACATCGTGCTCGCCATCGCTCGCGGCGGCCTGTTCCCAGCGGGGTCGTTGGGCTACGCGCTCAGCATCAAGAACGTATTCGTCATCAGTGTGGAGTACTACACCGGCGTGGGGGAGACGCTGGACTTCCCGGTGATGCTGCCCCCGCAGTTGAACTTGGTGGACATCAAGGACAAGAACGTCCTCGTGGTGGACGACGTAGCCGACACCGGCCACACCCTCAAGGCGGTACAGGATTTCATCAGCGGTGGCGTGGGTGACGTGCGGGTGGCTGTCATCTACGAAAAGCCCAAGTCGATCGTCAAGTGTGAGTACGTCTGGCGACAAACGGATCGTTGGATCGACTTCCCATGGTCTGACACGCCGCCGGTGTTGTTGCCCAGTGGTGAGCTGAACTCGGCTGACCTCGAAGGTCACTGACCTGCTTCACAACGAATTGCGTGGTCGTCGCTGGCACTGTTGACGACAAAGCGCAACCGTTGCCAAACCGTCGTGGCATTTCGCAATCGTCAGCGTCATATGCCCACCGAAACGCACGTTCTGGAACCATGAGCTTCGTTTCCAGGGTATTTGCCCCAAGGGGGATGACTAGGGCCGAAAGATTCCTTATGTTGCTGTGCTGCTTCAACGAGGGGCAGTGAGGTCCTAGGAGGTCCTTCGTTGGAACATGCGCATCTCAGGCTCGATCGGCCCGCTGCACTTACGGCCAAACTCGAGGCGTACCTCAGCGCGCATACTAGTGAGACCCCGTTCGTGGCCATCGATCTCGACATCGTGGCCGAGCGCTACGACGCCCTCACCGAGGCGCTACCTCAGGCAGATGTGTTCTACGCTGTCAAGGCCAATCCCGCTCGACCCATCCTCGATCTGTTGGTGGCGGCCGGATCCAAGTTCGATGTGGC
>JAYVGK010000473.1:0-2708 GCA_043772215.1 Acidimicrobiales bacterium
GCCTTCGACATGGCCTCGATGATGTGCGGCCACAACGGCTCGGGCAAATCGTGGCCCATGTCTTCGAGTTCCACCAGCACGGCACCAGGAATGAGCTCAGCAGTACGTCGGCCACCAGTGGGGTTGATGAGCGTGTCATCGAGACCGTGGATCACCACCGTGGGCACATTCAGCTGGCGCAGCCCGTCGGCCCGTGACCCCGAGGCGACAATAGCTGCCAATTGACGGGCAGTGCCCTGAGGGTAGAACGAGCGGTCGTAGCTCTCGGCGGCCCGGGCCCGGATTTGATCGTGATTGCGGTACTTCTTGCTCATGATGACCTCAGCGTCCACCGACGAGGCGATATGGCCAGCGCGGTCAGCGGCCGGTGGGCGCATCAACACTGCCTGCGCTGCTGGGTCGGCGTGGCCGTATGCTGGCTCGCCTGTCTGCGACATGATCGACGTCAGCGATGCCACCCGATCGGGATGTTCGATGGCCATGGTCTGTACGACCATGCCACCCATTGATGCCCCGGCAATATGTGCACGTCCAATGTTGAGATGGTCAAGCAACGCCACTGCATCAGCAGCCATATGACTCAATAGGTACGGGGTCTTACCCGCCAATGGGCTGGCATCACCGCTGAGCATGGCCATGATCATGGCGTTCATGTCCACCTCCACCCCATCGAACTTGGTGGACAATCCGCAATCACGATTGTCGAAGCGGATGACGTAGCGGCCCGTGTCGGCCAGTAGTTGACAGAACCGGGTGTCCCACAAAATCATCTGCGCACCAAGGCCCATCACCAACAACAGTGCCGGGTCGGCGGGATCACCGAAGGTGTCGTATTCGAGCTCCATACCGGTAGCAACCGTGGCGCGTGACATGTGCCGAACGTACTAGGTGGTGATAAGACGCAGAAATTCCTCTACTTCGGTTCGAGACCGGGTCCGTTTCAACGGCGGAAGGGCCCTGATGAGATCCCATCGGTAGCGGGCGGTGTTGAGGCGCGGATCAAGGATGGCCACCACCCCTCGATCGTTACGGGTACGGATGAGGCGACCCGTCCCCTGCGCCAGCAGCGTTGCTGCCTTGGGTAGGTCGATGAGAGAAAACGCCTGCGCCCCTGCCTTCTCGCGTCGGGCCATCAGCAACGGCTCGTCCGGACGGCCAAAGGGCAATTTGTCGATGATCACCAGGCTCAGGGTGCGCCCCGGTACGTCGATGCCCTGCCAGAATCCCATGGTGGCAAATAGGCACGACGTTTCTTCCGATGTAAATCGTGACGTGAGTACCGGCTTGGGCAGCTCTCCCTGGGCCAGGATGGTGAAAGGAAGGCCGCTACATGCCTGCTGGGCCGCCCGCATGGCCTTCCAACTGGTGAACAGGGCCAGCGTTCGTCCGCCCGCTGCAGTAATAAGCGCGCGTAGCTCAGCGTGCATCGCTGCTTCGTAGTCAGCGTGGCGCGGATCGGGCAGATTCACCGCGCAGTACAGGCGACCTTGCGTGGCGAAGTCGAACGGGCTACCCACGTCGAGTTCTTCGGTGGTGTCGGCCGCCATGCCAAGGCGTTCACGCATGCGCTGAGGGATGGTGGCACTGGTGAGCACCGCCGTGACCTTGGACCAGATGCCTGCATGCAGTGCCGGGCCCACCTCGACCGGGGAGATACGCAATACCGGGCCCCGGCCACCACTGGCTTGCTCTACCCACGCAATCCGCCCATCGGGCTTTCGGTCCACGTCGGGCTCACCCGAAATGTCCGACTGCACCGCCATGGCGGGTCGGGCCACCACCGGAGCCCCCATGTTCACTGCGTTTTCCAGTTCGTCAACCAAGGCTCCCGCCGCTTGCATCGCACGCGACGCTTTGGCCTTGGTGTCGCTGGGGGCTGAATCGGGCACTGCTTTGCGGACCAGGTCGATGGATTGGCGGGCTCGTCCGATGCCCAGGTTCAGTACCCGGCGCAATTCGGCATGGTTGCCCGGTCCACCTTCCACCGTGTTCCCGGCGAACGGACTGAGGGCCGCATCAAGGAGCGGGGCAATGGCCCCCAGATCCACCTCCTTGTCCGAGTCCGACACCACTGCTCGTACGCGCGCTGACAATGCCACGAATCGGCCCCCGGAGATTTCCACCCCGAGACTGTCGGCGATGATGTCTTCGATCTCGTGCGCTTCGTCGAGAATCACCACGTCATGTTCGGGCAACACGAAACCGCCCGAGCGCACATGCTGGCCGTAGAGATGCATGTTGACCACCACCACGTCGGACTGGACAGCGCGCTGGCGGGCCTTTTCGGCAAAACAGCTTTCCCCCGAGGGGCATTTGGCTGCCCCCGGGCATTCGGCGGCACTGACACTCACCGCTCCCCACGCCGACGTTGATGGTTCGAACTCCAACTCCGCCCGATCACCCACCGTCGAGGTGGAGGCCCATTGGGCCAACGCAGTGATCTCCTCCACCATCGCAGCCGGGGCGGCGGTGTCGGTACCCTCCATACGTAACTGACCGGATCCGCCGGCGATGGTGGCGCGCAACTCCAACGCTCGTTGTACGCAGTAGTAGTTGGACCTCCCCTTCAGTACCGAGAACGTGAACCGGGTGCCCAGATACTGTTCCAAGAACGGGAGGTCCTTGCCCGCCAACTGATCCTGTAGGGCCTTGGTGGCCGTGGCCACCACCACCTTCTTGCCAGAGAGGATGCTAGGCACCAAGTAGCC
>JAYVGK010000474.1:0-3620 GCA_043772215.1 Acidimicrobiales bacterium
GATCGTCAGGCATTTCATCAAGACGCTGCCCAACTCGTGCACAAATACTTCCAACTCGAAGATCCCAGCACCATCCGGCCGGTGGGGTTGGAAATGCGCCTGGAGGTCCCTGTCGGGTCGCTCACGCTACGCGGTGTCATCGATCGCCTTGAGGAGGATGAGCACGGAGATCTGGTGGTGACGGATTACAAAACCGGCAAGGTTCCGGGGGTCAACCAGGAGCAGAGTCGCCTGGGTGGGGTGCATTTCTACGCCTACCTGTGCGAGAAGGTCCTTGGTCGTCGGCCAGCGAAGGTGCAGTTGCTGTATTTGTCCCAGCCCATGAGCATCATCACCCAACCCACCGATCAGTCCATCCGCGGGTTGCAGATCCGCACGTCAGCCATCTGGACTGCCGTGGAGCGGGCCTGTGAGCGAGAAGACTTCCGGCCCAAGCCGTCCAGGCTGTGCGATTGGTGTTCGTTCAAGGCGTGGTGTCCGGCGTTCGGAGGTGACCCAGCTACCGCTCCCACTCGCCGTAATGAGCCGGTCCCAGTACGTGGCCTTCACCCGGTGGACGTACCGGCGTGACCACCTTCGAGCTACCGGCTGCGATACATCAACTCGACAGCCGCATCGACGCAGCTTGGGAATCAATTCGCGGCAATCCCACCGTAGACCGCATCTTTTACTCGGCGTCAGAGGTTGGCGATTTTGGATTGATCTGGATGGCGGCCGCCGGCATACATGCGCTCAGCGGAAAACCCCTACAGGGACGGGCCTTGGTACGCATGGCAGGGGCGTTGGCGGTGGAGTCCATCGTGGTGAATCAGGGCATCAAGCGCCTGTTTCGCCGTCAACGTCCGACGTTCGAGGGGACACGGCCTCATGGGCTGCGTAGGCCCAGTACCAGTTCGTTCCCCAGTGGACATTCGACATCGGCCGTTACCGCCGCCATCCTCATCTCCCAAACCAGCCCCGTACCGGCGCCGATCTGGTGGGGTCTGGCCTCGTTAATTGCAACAAGTCGCGTCCACGTGAACGTCCACCACGCCTCGGATGTGGCGGGCGGCATGTTCATAGGAGCTGGCATTGGGATCCTGATCCGTTATCTGGTGCCAGTCCAGTAGCGCGTCGGCCGGTGTCAGCCGAGGCGTCTACCAATGAGCAAATTGCAATGCTGCACTTGGACTAGGGACCCGATCAGTTGCTCTGAGGCGGGGCCAGCAGCGAACGTACGTCCAGGAGGAGATCAGTCATCTCCGACGTGGACACGAGCTCGCGGCGTAGCAGTTCGCCCAAGCTCTTGTCGATGATCGCCAAAGCTTCGCCGATCACATCACTGTGACCTGCGGGCTCGTCTATGAGTGGGACTGTGACTTCGATGGTATCCATCAGTTGTTCAAACTACCCGACGCGGCCATTGATTCCGTAAGTTCTCGTTCACATTTCCAGAACCCGGTGAACTCCGGCACCCCGCCATGGCTACGTTGCCATCCATGGAACTCAAAGCGACCCGGTATGAGGTCGATGGTGAGGGCATAGCCACCGTCACGCTGCACCGTCCCCATCGGCGCAACGCGTGGACTGGTCGTATGCATACTGAATATCGCTGGTGCCTTGCTCAGGCGGACAATGACTCATCGGTTCGAGTGGTCATCGTCACGGGTTCTCACAGCGCGTTCTGCGTTGGGGGCGACAGTGACGCATTGGCCGGACATGCCGAACGGGGCTCGTACGACCCTGGCCTGGCGCCGGACCCCGCCACTCCTGGTTACGGCGTACATCCGTTCTTCGATGCTCATTTCGCCTGGCAGTTCGGGCTGCGGGTTCCGGTGATCGCCAGCATCAACGGCGCCTGTGCTGGAGTTGGATTGGCCCTTGCGTGCTTCTGTGATCTTCGTTTCGTGGCCGATACGGCCAAGCTCACCACCGCTGCCCCCAAGCTCGGTCTGCCTGCTGAGTTCGGGCTGTCGTGGGTGCTGCCCCGCATGATCGGCACCACTCGGGCCGCCGATTTGCTGTTGTCCGGGCGCGTAGTACTGGGGCCTGAAGCAGCGGCAATCGGGCTGTGCAATGCCTCGGTGCCAGCGGATGATCTTGCCGCTCACGTGTTGTCGTATGCGCGCCTACTGGCTACGGGAGTGTCACCCGCCTCAGTGGCGGCCACCAAACGCCAGCTCTACCTCGACCTCATCCGCCATGATGTCGGCGCATCCGTCAACGAATCTGAGGCATTGCTGTCACAGATGATGGGCGGGCCTGACTACGTCGAGGGGGTTGCCGCTTTACGGGCCAAGCGTCCACCGCGCTTCAGCTGACGCTGGCAACGTGTTGCGGGTGAGTTCGTACAAGGCAATGGCCGCAGTGGTGGCCACGTTCAGCGAATCCACCCCCGACGCCATGGCAATACGTCGGCGCAAAGTGGCGGCATCCATGGCGGCGGCCGTGAGCCCTTCGTGCTCGCTGCCGAGCAGCAACGCAGTTCGCATTCCGACAGGTGAACTCGACAGCGGCAACGCCTGCGCGTCTGGAGTCAGAGCCACCACGTTCCATCCATCGGCGCGCATATCAATGAGTACGCCGGGCCACTCGTCCTTCGACACTCTGGTCCATGGCACATGGAGTGACCACCCCATGGACGCTCGGACCGACTTGCGGTACATCGGATCGCCTGCATGCGGCGACAACATCACTGATTTCACACCGAACGCCGCACAGTGGCGAAACACCGCTCCCACATTGTCGGGGTCCACCACATTTTCGAGAATGACTGTGGTGCTATCGGCGGGTGTCAGCATCGATTGCCATGGCACATGAGCAATACGTTCCCCCAGCGCCATACCCCCACGGTGCAGGGGGTACCCCACCAATTCATTTACGATCTCGGGCTCCGCCATGAACACCGGCACACCATCGGGCAGCGTGGCCAACTCGTCGTGCAGCCGTCGCACCCGTGATGGAGTCAACAGTACCGAACGCACCGGAAAGCGCGATGAGAACAGCCGCCGAATCACCATCTCACTTTCGGCAATGAACGTTCCGCCCCGACGGCGCTCGACATCCTTGATGTTGCGGAACTCGTCGACACGCGGGTCGCTGATGTCGTCGATGACGACGATCTCGGCGCTCACACCCCCGGAGCCAACTGACGCACAGCGTCGGCCACATCAATACCAAATGGCATCACGGCCAGCGCTGCCGTGGTGACACCGTTGTCGATATAACGCTGTATGTGCGCTTTGCATTCGGCGGCACTGCCATGGATCACCAGGCGGTCCACCAATTCGTCGGGTATGGCCGCCAGCGCCGCTTTGCGATCCCCGGCCTTCCAGGCATCCCACATACCTTGAAGCAGTGGTCCATTGCCGAGCCATTCGTGGAACGCCGCATATACGGGCACATTGAGGTACGCGGCAATTGCGAAACGCGCAGATTTTCGTACCGCTTCGGCGTCAGGGTTGGGGCACACGAAGATACGAGCCACTATCTGCTTGGGCACTCCACCACCTGCTTCCTGCACGATAGGCACCACCTTGGCCACGTCCTCGGCCCCCAGCCAGTTGATGATGGCACCATCACTCTCGGCCCCCGCCAAGCGCAGCATGCCCGGACGAAGAGCGGCGATGAGCAACTGGGGC
>JAYVGK010000475.1:0-1508 GCA_043772215.1 Acidimicrobiales bacterium
CGACGAGTATCGGGCCAAGGTGATGGCGCTCATCGAGTCCAAGGCGGCCGGGCACACCTACGAGGCGCCGGCATTGTCCGAAGCACCGAAGGTGTTGGATCTCATGGCGGCGTTGGAAGCCAGCCTGGCGGCTGCCAAGGCCAAGAAGTCGGCGTGAGTTCCACCACCGTGGAGGTGGGGGGACGCCAGTTGACGCTCACCAATCTCGACAAGGTCTTGTATCCCGATGGGTTCACCAAAGGCCAAGTCATCGATTACTACGTGCGCATAGCACCAGTGATGTTGCCCTACCTCACCGGGCGCGCCTGCACCATGGTGCGATGGCCCGATGGGGTGGACAGCGGCAAGCATTTCTTCAACAAGCACCTGCCGTCGCATACGCCGGAGTGGGTGGACCGGGTCACTCAGGGCGGCGTCACCTACGGCGTGGTGAATGAGGTGGCCACGCTGGTGTGGATGGCCAACCTGGCGGCGCTGGAGTTGCACGTGCCGTTGCACCGCATGGCCGACGAGTCGTTGATGCCGGACCGGATGGTGTTCGACCTCGATCCTGGACCAGGCACCGGCGTGCAGGAGTGCTGCCGTATTGCTGTAAAAATAAGGGCACTGCTCGACCCCCTCGGTTTCTCCATGGTGGCCAAAACCAGTGGATCCAAAGGGGTACAGCTCTATGCCCGTCCTCCGGATCCACTGCCCTACGGCGGCGATGGCGGTGTCACGGCGTTGGCCAAGCGCATTGCCGAGGGCATGGAGGCCGCCGACCCCGCCAATGTGGTGTCGCGCCAGACCAAAGACCTCCGCCACGCCAAGGTGCTCATCGACTGGAGCCAGAATGTGGCGGCCAAGACCACCGTGGCCGTGTACTCACTGCGGGCTCGTGCCACTCCCACGGTCAGTACCCCGCTCACCTGGCCCGAGGTGGAGGCGGGGGCCGAGGGCCATGTCCTGAGCTTCACCGCCCCCGACGTCTTGGGTCGGGTGGAAATGCTGGGCGACCTGTTCGGGTTGCCCGGCGATCCTCCGTGACCCTTCCCACTCCCACGCCCCAATCGGTCGGGCGTCACCTGTCGGTTCCGGCTCCGTTGGCCGCCCTGCTGGGCGGCCTCCTCACAACCGCCACCGTGCCCCCCTTTGGATGGTGGCCCTTGGCCGTGCCCGGCATCGCCATGTTGGTTTGGACCATGGCCGGTGCCGGTCTGCGCCGGCGACTGTGGATGGGGCTGCTGTTCGGTATGGGGCTGTACGTACCGTCGGTGTGGTGGATGACGGCCTTCACGCTTCCCGGTGGGATCTTCGTGGGAATCCTGGAGTCGGTGATCACCGCCCTGTGCATGGTGGCGGTTCATCCGGGCATCATCGGCAGCCGATCGCTGCGGTGGCCCACTGCATTCACCGTGCCCGCCGCCCTCGTACTCGCTGATGTGTTGCGGTGCCAATGGCCCTTTGGGGGATTACCGTTGGGGGGCATCGATCTGGGACAGGCGGCCGGGCCGTTGGCGGCCGCGGTA
>JAYVGK010000476.1:0-3407 GCA_043772215.1 Acidimicrobiales bacterium
CTTGGTCAGCGATGTACCCATCCACACCGCACCCACCATGTACTGCCACGCGGGTATGCGACAGATACCGAACACCCACACCATCAGCGGAGCGTGCACCATCACGTGCACCGCCCACAGCCGCCGTGCTCCGGGCCGCCCTCGCCCTAGTTGGACCGCTTCGCCACGCAGGAAGGCCGTGATGGAGATCCACGGACCCACCACCAGCCGACCGAGCAACGTGCGGTTGATCCACATCAGCCGGCGTTGCAATGGACCCATCGCCGCCCATGACTCGCCACTTTCGTAGTAGCTCTCGGGGTCGTCGAAGGGGTCGGTGAGTACCTCGTTGCGGTGATGACGCAAGTGCGAGGACTTGTAGCGGGCGTACGGCAACCACAACACCGGCGACACCATGCCAAAGGCGTCATTGACTCGCCGGTTGGAGGTGGGGTGACCGTGGATCAACTCGTGCTGGAACGAGGTCCACCAAGCGGAGCACCATCCCAAACCCACGATGAACACCCCAAGCGGGAGCTGAGCATGCCAGGCCGTCAAGTTGACGAACATGGCCACCATGACATTCCCGAGCGCCACCGTGCGCCACTCCACGGGGCCGCCCACAGACGGGCTTCCCGCCCGTGGGCGTAACCCACGTGATCGTGGCGCTTTTCTTGGCACCTCATGATCAATACACACGTCGGCGACCACGCTCCATGGTGATCTGCGCCCAACATGCCGCATTTGCGCACAATTGTCTTCTATCGAGGTGCTACATCATCAGTTGATGTTGTAGCGCATCAACTGATTGACTTACACCATGGCCCAACGTCAGATATTGCTCGACACCTTCCGCGAACGGCTGGCCAGCCTCGTAACCCAAGCGGGCGGGTCCAAAGTCTCACTGGCGCGGTCATTGGAGATCGACCGCACCACGCTTACCCAACTGCTGTCACCCGCAAACCGCCGTCTGCCCCGTACCGAGACGCTGGTGGCCCTGGCCCGTCACGGACACGTATCGGTGGACTGGCTGCTGGGTTTACGTCACGACGATGCGGACCGAACCGAATTGTTGCCTCAGCAAACCTCGTTCGAGCGTGACGTGCTGTCCCCCGATGACGAACGCCTCATTGGCTGGCTCACCGAGGCCAAGGGCACCAAGATTCGCTATGTCCCGTCCACCCTGCCCGATTTGCTCAAGAGCGAAGAGGTCATCCGCTACGAGGTGGCGGGCTCGGCTGTCAGCCGACCGGAACAGAAAATCGACACGGCGGCGGTACGGCTGCAATGGCAACGCCGACCGGAGACAGAAATGGAGTGCTGCAGTTCGCTGCAGTCGCTCGAAGGGTTTGCCCGAGGGGAAGGCATATGGCGCGACTTTCCGGTGCGACTGCGCCGTGAGCAACTCGAACGCATGATCAAACTCTCCGATGAGCTCTACCCCACGTTCCGCTGGTTTTTGTTCGATGGTCGAGTTCGATACGCCGCTCCGGTCACGGTGTTCGGTGCTCGGCGGGCGGCTCTATACGTGGGCCAGATGTATCTGGTGTTCACTTCCGACGAACACGTCATGGCACTCTCACAGCACTTCGACAATCTGATCCGGGCCGCCACCATTCAACCTCCGGAAATCCCGGCGCTATGCCGCCGGCTGTTGGCCCAAATCCGCTGAACTGATCAGCGGTGAACCCATCAAGAACTGTTTACGTTCTGCCGAAGGACGCCGGTAATGACCGAGGGGCGATCTGTGACGACCAGCGATCGTGCTCGCGAAATGCCCCCGGAGTGGGAAACCAGACGTGTCGTGATGTCGGCGGTGAGCCTGATGCTCGGCTGCCTCATTTTCGCGCTGCTCACCCGTAACGACAACGCGATTGCCTCGACCGTCATGTGGATCGGCGCAATGTGGAGCGCTGCCGCCATCTTGTGCGGTGCGGGCTTGATGTTGCACGCCAGCGTCCACACCCGGTTCTGGGAATGTGTGTTTCTAGGAGCCCACGGGGTGGTGGGAACGCTGTGGGGCGTCGCCATGGCCATGAACACCGAACGCAATGAGCGCTACGCCCTCGTGACCCTGGTGCTCTTCATGGCCCACACTGCTGGGGCGCGCGGGACTGCGTCGTCGTCGTTGAAGATCGAACTGTCGCTGCTGAGTCCTCTGTGGATCATCGGCACCACGGCGTTGTTGTTCCAGGGTTTTTGGATTTTGGCTTTCGGTTCCATTTGTTTCCCGCTCCTCATAGCCAACAGCTTCATCACCGCGTCGCGGTCCTTTGCCCACACCGTTGCGCTGCAGCAACGTGCTGCCGATCTGGCCGAACGGCTTGGTCATGACGCTGGTCATGACATGCTCACCGGTTTACCGAATCGAGCCGGCTTCTCCAACACCGTGACCGAGATTGCTGGTGAAATGCCACCTGGAGGCCGGATCGGTCTGCTGTTCGTGGACCTGGACTTCTTCAAAGAGGTCAATGACACATTCGGCCATCTCGTGGGTGACGAAGTACTTGCGACGGTAAGTACACGTATTGTTTCCAACACCTCAGGGGCCTCCATTGCAGGGCGTCTCGGTGGTGACGAGTTCGTAGTGGCTGTGTTCGATCAGCCTCGCGTCGACGTGGAAACCCTTGCTGTCACCATCATCCGTGCCTTGGAAGTGCCGATCACCATCGGTGGTCGCGAGGTGCGTATCTCGGCGAGTATCGGTCTGGCGGAGGCCACAAGCGCCACGTTTGACCTCAGCCGACTGCTGGCCAACGCCGATTTTGCGTTGTACGAAGCCAAGCAACGTGGACGGCGGCAAATGGCCCTGTTCGGCGACGAACGTCGTCGACCCGTAGCTCGAGTCCCCGGTATCGAGAACGCCCTCCGCCGCGCTGTTGCCCTAGAGGAGTTGGAGGTGCACGCCCAGCCCATCATGGCGCTTCCCGAGCGACTGCCGAGAGCCATTGAATTGCTGTGCCGCTGGACCGGACCATCCGGGGAACCGGTGTCTCCTGATGTGTTCATACCATTGGCCGAGGAGCTCGGCCTCATTGCAGACATCGACCGGATGATGCTCGCCCATGCAGCACGGACCCTGTCCGAGTGGCGCATGGATCCATTGCTCAGCGACGTGATGGTGGGCATCAACGTGTCGGCGCGTCACCTGTGCAACGAGGGGCTGGTGCAAGACGTGGCCACCACATTGGCCCGATTTGCGGCACCTCCGGAGTTGCTGGTCATCGAGCTTACGGAAAGCCAAGTGGTGAGCGACACCGCCCAAGCCAGGCGCAACATCATCGAGCTCACCCAACTCGGTTGTCAGGTGGTGATGGATGACTTCGGAACGGGGTATTCGTCGCTGGCCAACGTGGTGGAGTTGCCCATCACCTCGGTGAAGATCGATCGAGGATTCATCGCTCAACTCGGCACCGGTTCCCAACACA
>JAYVGK010000477.1:0-4274 GCA_043772215.1 Acidimicrobiales bacterium
GCCGACTTGGTGCAACGCTCATTCTGGTCGCAGATCCCTGGTGGCCAAGCGTCGTTTCGTCAGGCCACGGTGCGCCTGATCCGTACCGACAAAGTGGACCCGAGCACCAATGAAGAAGCAGTGGCGCTGTTGCGCTTCACGGTGAAAGATGGCGACGAACGTCGTACTGGCCGCAGCTTTTCCAACGTGGCCACCGAGTTGGCCCTAGCCAGTTATCCGGGCATGTTCGGTGTGGGCGGACCCAGTGGCTCGGAGCCGTATGGAGTGTACTGGCCCACGTTGGTACCGGCGGAATTGGTGCCCGCCGAGGTGGTGGTGGCGGGTACCCGCACGTTGGTGCCATCAACACTGGTGGACGATGCTGAACGAGTACGGGTGGCGGCAGTGTTGGGCGAAGTGCCAACGGTGGCTGCAGTTGACGTGCTGACACGAGACGTGGGCGTTGTCCGAACCCCGCTCGGGCGCGTGATGGGGGCCCGTTCCGGCGACAAAGGCGGCAATGCCAACATCGGCGTATGGGCCCGCAGCGATGAAACGTTCGATTGGCTGGCCCAGTTCTTGACGGCTGAGATGGTGCAATCGCTGCTGCCCGAAACGGCATCGCTCAGCGTGACCCGCCACGATTTGAAAAACATACGCGCACTTAACTTTGTGGTGGTGGGTCTGTTGGAAGAAGGAGTGGCCGCCTCCACCCGGATGGATGGCCAGGCCAAGGGTCTGGGGGAGTGGCTACGGTCGCGCTATGTGGACATCCCGACCCAGCTGCTCACTGCGCAGAATTGATCATCTGGCCCCCGAACGCGCCCAGCGTGCCGTCTGATGGGTGTGCTCGATGGTGCGCTCATGTCATTTCTCAATGCCATGAAGGTAAGTCCAACCGGCCGGAAGGTCACCGTGGCGGTGTACTCCGAGTTCGGCCGACGGGTGGCGGCCAAGGCGCTGCCTCCCGGTGGCGGTGTTCTGAGATTGGTTCGTATGACCCATCCCAACGGCGGGTGTGCGCTCTACAGTCATTAAATGCCATGGAACTTCCCCAAGACCCTCTCCCTGATAGTTGTCACCGCTGCCATTGCGTTGGGGCTCAGCGGTTGCATCAAGGTCGACATGGACATGAAAATTGGCAGCAATAAAAAAGTTGATGGCACTTTTGTGGTGGCCATCAACGAGGAGGTGCTCACCCTGATGCAGCAGAAGCCAGACGACTTCATCAAGGACATGCTGAAAGACGATGTGTCCAAAAATGCGCCCAAGGGTGCCAAGGTCACCCAAACGGCATACCGCAAGAACGGATGGGCCGGCGTGGCCATCGCATACAAGGACATGCCGGTGAGCGAATTCAGTAAATCTGCAGCCAAGGCCACTGGTGGCCTTGGCGGAGGCACGGCTACAACAGGACAGGATTTCGTGCTCAAGAAGGTCAAGGACACCTACGAGTTCACTGGCAAGGTCGACTCCGGTTCCGGAAAATCATCAGTAGGTGGTGAAAAGTCCAGCGACGCCATGATGAAGAAATACAAGCCCGAGATGCGGATCAAGTTGACATTTCCCGGCAGGATCATCAGTGCGAACGGCAAGATCAGCGGCAACTCGGTCACTTGGGTGCCCGTGCTGGGCGACAAGCTCATCATGACCGCCAAGGCCAAGGCCTCCTGAACAACTCAGCTGCGGTGGTGTTCCACCGGCCATCCCTGGTTGGCAAACGTGGCCAGTACTGCTTCTGCGGTTCGCCGATTGGGACACCAGCCGGCCAGCAGCCACACCGGGTCGCTTTCCCCCGGTAGACGCAGAATCACGGTGGTGTGGCCGCCGACGCTCTCCCATCCGAGCATCCCATCGTCCCAGGGGTGATGGAATCGGCGAAAGCGGCTCACGTCGGTGACTCCGGTGTCATCGATGACGAGTCGCAGACGACCGGCCCACCCATATGGCACTCCCCAGAACAGTGCCAGCAGCACTGCCATGGCGATGACCGCGGCAGCGCCTACGGAAATGGCCCCCAGCCATGTGATGACAGCGGCACTCACCAGTCCAACGCCACTGCGTACAGGCGAACCGAACGTCATGGCCAGTCGCTGGCGAGTGTCGAGGCGCCGGACCGTGCGGTGGCAAAGCGGACCGTGTTGCGGCGCCGCAGTGTGGGCGATACGGCGAAAGTGGCGACTATGGCGCGGAACGGGGCGATGCCCACGTTGGTGCTTACCCGCTGCCCGTCCGATGCCCACTGCCCGTCCGATGCCCACTGCGCCACGTTTCCATACGTGTTCAAGCTTTGCATCCACTGCGTCGCCCATGGTGGACAGCTCGCCGCTGTGTCGCTCAGCTGCCTTCGGGTTGAATCGGCGTGATCTTGCCGTATCGCTGCTCGTAGATGTCGACGTTCTCGGCAATGGCGGCGGCAATTTGGAAGATCACCGATGGCGGCACCTTGACTCGGGCCACCAGCGTTCCGTCAACTGAACCGTCCAACCCCAGACCGCCCAGAGCGGCGAAATCCACGCTGAAGCCATGCTCGTTGTGAGACACCATGGCCACGTCTGCGTACGGAGCAATGCGCAGTTCATCCGGCAGGGTCAGGCGAAGATCCACGGGGCGGACGGTACTCGCAATCGGTGTGCTGAAGTCCGTTGACCCAACCCGTCGGGGCACAACGTGCGTCGAGAGTGGGCAACGCCAACCGGCGGACCGGTCGCAGGATTATGTCGTCCGCAACGAGTTTTGCGACGGGATGAGGTGGTTTCGTCGGGATCGATTGGCGTCACTTCCTAGGTGGTGGCGGCGTCGGCTTGGCCAATCCGCATAATGGCCCGCTCATCGCTGAGCAGTTCAATGGTGAGACGATGGCGATATGCGCCCTCGGCAGGAATCGAACCTGCGACCTGCGGTTTAGGAAACCGTTGCTCTATCCCCTGAGCTACGAAGGCGGAAATTTGCTTGCAAGAGTGTAGGAGACAGGGAAGGCCCGTCTGATGACCGACGATTTCAGTGTCTTCGACGCAAAGATTACGTGAAGGTGCTCTACATCACCGACGCACCCGCCGATTGTGAGGATGTGGTGCAACGAACACTCACGGCAGGTTTCGACGATATGTCCATACAGGCATTCATGCGCCGAAACGTTGGGGTGGCGTGGCAGTTCCGCTTGGAGCGCTTAGGAGAATGTTCGGCTTGAACCGGTGAACTGGCGGTACGTCACAACATATGGGCGTTCGCCAGCGATCGCGCCACGTTCGTGCTCGACAACGCTCTGGTGCTGAAGCTCGAGCTCTATTGGCGCCGCACCATGGCGGTGAGTGCACTGCTGTCACTGCGGTGGGAGGAGCGTCAGCCCGGCATGGTGTTGGCCACCGAATTGAACGTGCTCTGGACCTTGGCTCCGAAGCGCGACACGGCGGTGACGATGGCAATGGCGATGAGACCCACCATCAGGGCGTATTCCACGGCAGTGGCACCCCGCTCTTGGATGTCGGCGTGACGCTGGGCGGCCCAGGTATGCAGGGTGACCATGAGTTCGAGCATGTCAGGAATCTCCTTCGCCGGTGGCGTACTGATCGGCTCATCGATGATCGACGTGCCCGCCGCATTGGGCGTCGTCTGATCTGATGAACCCTTCGCTGGTGCGGCCACGAATGAGCCAAACAGTTCACCGTAGGACCTCCGGTCTGGGCCTTTGTCGCTCGCCAATTGAAGTTCGTCGGCGGTGTCTCGCCATCTAACGTCGCTATCGTGCGTTCTTCTCCGAGACTGATCGTGGTCCTCCAGATGACCACGGCCCTGCTGGCGGCCGGGTATGGGGTGATGTTCACGGTGCTCGACGACTTCCGGGACAAGTACTCCATCTCCGAATCCAGCCTCGGTCTGGTGGTGGCCATTGGTTTCTTCACCTCCTTCATCGGCCAAGTGACGTTGGCCCCGTTGGCTGACCGGGGTCACGCCCGCAGCCTCATGGTGTGGGGCATGTCGATCGTGGTGGGCGGCACCGTACTCATGGCCATGGGCAAGACCCTCCCAGCATTGTTGGTGGCCCGCTTCATCATGGGGTTCGGCACCGGAATGGCGGTACCTGCCATCCGTCGCGTCATCGTGCTGGCCGACCCGGACAACCTGGGCCGCAACCTGGGACGATTGCTGTCGCTCGATGTTGCTGGCTTTGCTGCTGGCCCGGTGGTGTCGGCGCTCACCGTGGGCACATTCGGGTTGGCGGCGCCATTCTTGTTGATGGCTGGCGCCCTAGCCGTGCTCATCCCCATCGTGGCTAGTCACCATGTGGAGGAAAC
>JAYVGK010000478.1:0-2898 GCA_043772215.1 Acidimicrobiales bacterium
AGTGATGGTGCAAGCGGGGCACGGCAAAATCGTGAACATCTCATCAACATCGGGCTTTGTTTCAAGCTCTACCCCCGAGGCAATTTACGACCTCACCAAAGGAGGCGTCCGCCAACTCACGGTGTCAGCTGCGGTCGAACTGGGCCCGCTCGGAGTGAACGTCAACGCAGTGGCCCCAGGTACTGTGGCTACTGAACTCACTCGGTCCGTGTTGGACACCCAGCAAAAGTGGGACCGGGCCCAAGCCAGCATCCCGTGTGGTCGGCTGGGTGAGCCGGCCGACATCGCTGCTGCAGTGACCTTCCTGGCATCCGGTGACGCCGACTACATCCATGGCCACACGCTCGTCGTTGACGGGGGATGGCTGGCCATTTGACAATACGAGCTGCTGAAGGGCGCCGCACACAAACGTACGTTAGTTTGGATAAATGACTCTGCTCACCAAAGTGCTGATCGCCAACCGAGGCGAGATCGCTGTGCGCATCATCCGGACGTGTCGTGAACTGGGCATCACGTCCGTGGTGTTGTGCTCCGAACCCGACCGCGGCGCGTTCCATACCCGACTCGCCGACGAAGTCATCTACATCCCGGGGACCACTGCGGCCGAGACCTACCTCAAGATCGACGCCGTTATCGCAGCCATGCGCCAAAGCGGGGCCGAGGCCGTCCATCCCGGCTACGGGTTCTTGTCAGAAAACGCTACAGCTGCTCAGGCCATCACGGCTGCTGGCGGGATCTGGATAGGTCCACCCTCGAGCGCCATCGCAGCAATGGGATCCAAGCTATCGGCACGGGCGATTGCCCACGCTGCCGGTGTTCCCACGGTGTCGGGCACGTCAGAGCCGGTGACCACCGCCGAGAGCGTTATCTCCTTCGCCAACGACGCTGGTTGGCCAGTAGCAATCAAGGCCAGCTTCGGCGGCGGAGGACGTGGCATGAAAGTCGTACATCGGGCCGAAGACGCAGCCGAGGCACTGGGCTCGGCCACTCGTGAAGCTTTGGCGTCGTTCGGCAACGGAGAGTGTTACGCGGAGCGTTACCTTGAGTGGCCTCGCCACATTGAAGTGCAGGTTCTCGCCGACAATCATGGAACCGTGCTCACCGTTGGCGAACGCGACTGTTCCGTTCAGCGCCGCCATCAAAAACTCATTGAGGAATCACCAGCTCCTCATTTGAGCGACGACGTCAAGGCGAAGATGGCCGAAGCCGCCGTGCAACTGTGCTGCGCAGTGGGTTATCGGAACGCTGGCACCGTAGAAATGATCTACGCCAACGAAGAGTTCTTTTTCCTGGAAATGAATACTCGTCTTCAAGTGGAGCACCCCGTCACCGAGATGGTCACCGGACTCGACCTTGTAGCCGAGCAGCTACGCATCGCTTCTGGTCTACCTATATCCGTCTCCCAGCACGACATCGTTTTCCGGGGGCACGCCATCGAAGTACGCGTAAACGCTGAGGACCCAGCGGGTGGACGCTTCACACCATCGCCTGGTCGCCTTACATCCCTTCATGTACCCGGCGGAAATGGAGTGCGTTGGGACGGCGGCTACGAGGCAGGAGATCTGGTGTCTCCATTTTACGACAACCTCATCGGCAAGCTGATCGTATGGGGGCCCGATAGAGAAACGGCGCGGCGGCGCACCATCGGTGCCCTCCGTGAAATGACCGTCACTGGAGTATCGACCACCATCGGCGCTGACTTGCAGATCCTCGAACATGAGGACTTCGCAACCGTGCGCCACGCCACGAGATGGGTGGAACAAAACCTCAGCTTTCCCGACGCAGCCCTGCCTGATGAAATCCGACAAACCAGCTCAGACGTCGGAGCTGTTACTCAACGGCGGTCCGAGGTGCAGGTGAACGGTCGCACCTACAGCGTCCCGCGACACGATGAGGCAACACCTTCGGCCGGGACCGTCACTGTCGTGCAGGGTGGTCCTCCTGCGACTCAGCACGGCAACCGTGTGTCCAAGACGCGAGCGACCGGACGACTGTTGGCACCCATGCAGGGCACCGTGATCAAGGTCAACATCACCGTTGGTGATCACGTTTGCGCCGGTGATGTCCTTGTGGTGTTGGAGGCGATGAAGATGGAAAGCCCGCTCCTTGCCGACATGGACGGCTTAGTTACCCAATTGGCTGTTTCTGCTGGATCGCTTGTGGGGCCGGGTGATCTTCTGGTCGTGGTGAGCTGATCATGACGAACCTGCTTGACGAACGAACGACCGTTCGCGTACGGTCCGTGCATCCACTCACCGGTACGGGGGTTCACTTGAACAAGCATGTCGAAGACAAACCAGTCCTGGGAAGGCGTCGATTTCTGATTGGAGGGGTCGCTGCATCCGCAGGAGCACTCCTCCTCAACGCCAAATCCGTATCTCCGGCATCAGCCGCAGACGGCGATTCCCTGCTGGACCGGATCGTCAAAACGAAGAAGGTCAAGCTGGGAGTGGATCTGGGGTTTGCTCCGCTCCAGTACCGCGATCCCAAAAACAACAATCAACCAACGGGCTACTCCATTGAATTGGCCAAGTTGATGATGGCGGAACTGGGAGCAACCATTGAATACGTGGAAGTCCCCTTCGGCGAGCTATTTGCTGCGTTACAGGCCGGGCGTTTCGACATGGGTGGCATTCCCGTAACCAACTTGCCATCTCGGGGGCTCAAAGCATCGTTTGCGGGCGCGCCAGCGTTCCTCGAAGGCAGCTACGTCATCCTGAAGAAGGGCTCCACCGTTACCAGTGCGGCTGCGCTCAACAATTCAGGTATCACCATTGCGGTGCTTGCGGGCTCGTCACAGGCCGCTGCTGCAAAACTGAACTTCCCCAAAGCCAAACTCAAAGAACTCACCGACCAAGCCCAAACTGTCCAAGAAGTGGCAACCGGGCGATCCGACGC
>JAYVGK010000479.1:0-1611 GCA_043772215.1 Acidimicrobiales bacterium
ACGGCTGCCACCTGCGAACTCACTGAACGCCGGCGCGTCCAACTCGGGCGTAACCATTGGCTTCTGCTTCACGATGCGTTTGGGTACCGAGCCGTCGAGAGCGCGGCGGCGGCCCATTAGGTACTCCTGCTCGGGTGACCCTTCTGCTAAGCGTACATATGGTGGGTCATCGCCTTCGAACATGTCATCGGAAACCAGGTCTTGCAGATGGAGCCGCTGGCGCACCAACAGCATGGCTTCGCGACCGAGCTTCTTGATTTGATGGGTGGAGTTACGACCCTCCACGTCGGGCCCCAACGTCCAACCCTTGATGGTCTTGGCCAAGATCACGGTGGGCTGGCCCTTGTGCTCCACGGCAGCCTTGTAGGCGGCGTAGAGCTTGTGATAGTCGTGCCCACCGCGAGGCAGGTTGCGCAGATCATCGTCGGACAGGTGCTCAACCATCTTGCGCAGACGCGGGTCCGGTCCAAAGAAGTGGTCGCGAATGTAGGCACCTGATTCCACGGAGTACTTCTGGAACTCGCCGTCCACCGTGTTGTTCATCTTGTTGAGCAGTACGCCGTCTTTGTCCTTGGCAATGAGTTCGTCCCATTTGCCGCCCCAGATGACCTTGATGACGTTCCAGCCGGCACCACGAAACACCGTCTCGAGTTCCTGGATGATCTTGCCGTTGCCCCGCACCGGACCATCGAGGCGCTGCAGGTTGCAGTTGACCACGAAGATGAGATTGTCGAGTTGCTCGCGTCCGGCCAGCGACAGTGCCCCGAGTGATTCGGGCTCATCGGTTTCACCGTCGCCCAAGAACGCCCATACCCGGCTCTGCGAGGTGTCACTGAGGCGACGATTGAGCAGGTATCGGTTGAAACGGGCCTGATAGATGGCATTGATGGGACCAAGTCCCATGGACACGGTGGGGAACTCCCAGAAGTCCGGCATCAACCGCGGATGGGGATACGACGACAGGCCCTGACCGCCGGTTTCCATCCGGAAATTGTCGAGTTGCTGCTCGCTGAGACGACCCTCCAGGAAAGCGCGGGCATACACACCGGGTGAAGCGTGGCCCTGGAAATAGATTTGATCGCCAGCGCCGCCGTTGTCCTTACCCCGGAAGAAATGGTTGAAGCCCACCTCCAGCAACGATGCGCTGGAGGCGTAACTGGCCAGATGTCCGCCGATGCCTTCGCTCTTGTGATTGGCCCGTACCACCATGGCCATGGCGTTCCAGCGGATGAGGGCACGCAACCGGCGCTCCATGTCCTCATCACCGGGAAACCACGGTTCCTGCTCGGTGGCAATGGTGTTGATGTATGGCGACGACACCATGGACGGCAGGCCCACCTGCAACTCCCGGGCGCGCCCCAACAGCCGGTTCACCAAGACTTGGGCCCGAGCCCGGCCGTGGGTCTCCACGATGGCATCGAGGGAGTCCAGCCATTCCTGCGTTTCGGACGGGTCGGTGTCGGGCAGTTGACGAGTGAATCCATCGAAAATCACAAATCTATCCTTCCATGCAAATCGGGGCTATCGGCCCTCCACCGGCATGGGTGGTACTGCCCGACCGGCGGCCAGGGCCGCTACGGCCAAGCCCACACAAATCAAAAATCCAATTCG
>JAYVGK010000480.1:0-1870 GCA_043772215.1 Acidimicrobiales bacterium
GGCGCTGCGACCGGATTTGCGGAT
This sequence comes from Acidimicrobiales bacterium, assembly GCA_043772215.1. Taxonomy (GTDB): domain Bacteria; phylum Actinomycetota; class Acidimicrobiia; order Acidimicrobiales; family JANYDT01; genus JANYHQ01. Next base: position 25 of record JAYVGK010000480.1, read on the forward strand.
TGGGTTCTTCAATCACATTCCCTTTCCTCCACCCGAATTGTTTCTCCAACTGCCATGGCGCCAGGAACTCCTCGACGGAATGCTCGGTGCTGACCTGGTGGGTTTACAGACTCCTGGCGATGCGCTCAACGTCACCCGGTTGGCCTCGATTCTGGGGCATCGCAACACCCATGGAGTGGTGCATGTAGGACGCCGGCGTTGTCAGGTGGACGATTTCCCCATCTCGGTAGATTTCACGCAATTGTCGGACAGCGCGGAGCATCCCGACGTAGCGGCCCGGGCCGAGCAACTGCGCGCCGATCTGGGTATGCCCCGACGCATCCTGCTGGGGGTGGATCGCCTCGACTACACCAAGGGCATCACGGTGCGGTTGCGAGCGTTCCAAGAGTTGCTCAAAGACGGTGCCATCGACCCCGAAGAAGTGGTGTTTGTCCAGGTGGCGGTGCCCAGCCGTGAGCGCATCGGGTCCTATGCCGAGGAGCGCCGCCGCGTGAACAACATCGTGGGGGAGATCAACGGCCGCTTCGGCCGCATCGGTCGACCGTCTGTGCACTTAATATCGCGCAGCCTGCCGATGACTGAATTGCAACCGTTGTATCGCACCGCCGACGTGATGCTGGTGACTCCGGTTCGCGACGGAATGAACCTGGTGGCCAAGGAGTTCGTGGCCAGTTGCGTGAATGAAAGTGGAGTGCTCATCCTGTCGGAGTTTGCGGGTGCCGCTCATGAGCTGTCGGATGCATTGAAAGTGAACCCGTTCGACATTGATGGAGTCAAAGCGGCGCTGGTCGAAGCTCTGGCTATGTCGCCAGAGGAACAGCAGCGGCGTATGCGCTCCATGCGGGCGTTGGTGAAGGAGCGAGATGTACATGCTTGGGCGCTGGGGTTCATCCAACGCTTGGAGAAGCGGCGACGATCGTGAGCCCAGCGCTCGGTGTGCGAGGTGTGCGTGATGCGGCGTTGCTCGCTCGCATCGAAAGGTTTGTCCACGCGGATGTGGTGCTGGTGTCGTCGGACTTTGACGGTGTGCTGTCGCCCTTGGTCGATGATCCCGGAATGTCGGTTGGTGACGCGCACTCGCTGGCGGCATTGCATGCACTCGCACAACTGCCAAACACCCATGTGGCGGTGGTGTCGGGTCGCTCATTGGCCGATCTCCACACCTTCATGGCCCCGGTGGGCACAATCCATCTGGTGGGTAGTCACGGGGCGGAATTCGATGCTTCGTTCGAGCGGCCGGTGCTCGATGGCATCACGGCGAACCAGCGTGAGGTTCTGATGGAACTCTCGGCCCGGCTTGCTATAGTTGGCGCCCAATTTGCGGGTGCCCTGGTGGAAAGCAAACCTGGTGGGGTCACGTTTCACTACCGGATGGTTGCCGAACCTCTGCAGTCTCAAGCGGCCGAGTTGGCCCGGCAGGCCGGGGACGCCTATTCCCACGAAGTGCAGCTGACCGAAGGCAAGCTGGTGGTGGAGTATTCCGTCACCGGGGCCGACAAGGGACAGGCTTTAGAAGTTGTACGCCACTTCGTAGGCGCTCATAGTGTGCTGTTCATTGGTGATGACGTCACCGACGAACACGGGTTTGGTGTGCTCACCGATAGTGACGTGTCGGTGAAGGTGGGAGACGGGTTATCCAAGGCGCAAGTCCGTGTGGGTGATGTGGGCGATGTGACTGCATTGTTGCAGGCGGTACTTGTGGCTCGGACCCGAGTCGTGGGTCCATCGTCAGCCGCCGGGGGCTAGTCGGCGAGGTACGAGTCGAGCGTGCGATGGAAGTGTCGTATGCGCGCTTCTTGATAGGTACCCAGTGTGACGGTGCGCTTTGCCGATGCCTGCAGGCCTC
>JAYVGK010000481.1:0-4055 GCA_043772215.1 Acidimicrobiales bacterium
TTCGCCTCCTTGGGTACGGTGGCTGTGCCGCAGCTACCGCAGAACTTGGCCCCCACCGCCACATCGGCATGGCACGACGCACACAACCGCGCGGGTGGCGCCTTGGCCGTGCCGCAACTACCGCAGAATTTCGCCCCTACCGGCACCTGGGCTGCACAGTTGGCACAGGCCGCCGTGGCGCCCTCACCCATGCCCGGAAATGCCGTGGTGGGGGGAGGCGGGGGAGCCGTTGCGGGTCCCTGTTGGGCTGCGCCACCCACACCGAATCCCGTAGCCAGGAAAGCCCCTTGCGTGGCACCTCCGCCTTGGCTCATACCCTCCCCGGCTCCGCGCATCATCTCGGCACGAGCCGCTTCGGTGTAGCTGCCGGCCAACTGCGTGTACACCACATCGTTGGCGAACTTCTTCAACCGGCCCAGGTCCTCCTCAGACAGGTTGATGTCGAAGTTGCCCATCCTCACAATGGCCAGGCCATACGACAACAGCGCCTCGTTGGTGGATGCCACCACCGACTCTTCCAACTCCGGCATGTACGCCGACAGTCCCATCACCGGCCAACCATGACGCACGATGTTGCGGGTGACATCGACCTTCATGGTCTTCATCAACATCTGATCCACCCAGTCCGTGATGCGCTCGTTGTTCGAGCAGTCCACCGTGCCCACCAATCGGGTCACGATGGAGCTGGGATCGGTGACGCGCAACGAATATTCACCAAACACGCGCAGGCTCACCACCTGTTTGGTTTGCGGGTCGAACACGTCATCGATGCGCCCCCCGAAGGGTTCGTCCACGAACTCCCGGGTACTGACGAAGTACAACTCGGCGCGGTACATGTTCTTGGCCACGATGTTGTCGATGAGCACACCCAGACCGGGGATTTCATCAGCATCGATCTGGTGTTGTCCGGGGCCCATTTCGGCAATGACGGAACCCTTGTTGACGAACAGCGCCCGCTGGTCCGCATTTACGATGGCCTTGGTGAATTTACGGATGTTGATGTCGGGATGCTTGTAGAGGATCTGCCCCTTCTTGTCGTCGGGGGTGGCGATGAACTCTCTGTCGAAAAGGGCCATGCGGAAATACTCCGTTCAGTGCGGGTGGTGAAGGGCGAGATGATGAAAGGAAATATCGGCTACCACTGGGTGGAGGTGTAGGTGGACTGATTCACCAGCGCCCTGCCGGGGTCTTCGAAGTGTTCGTACTGCGATTGCACACACACCCGCCCGGGCCCCGACAACCGTAACCATGCGTACCGGTTGGCCACCGACGAACTCCAACTCCCCCATACACTCGATGCAGCGGGATGCTCCAAGTGGAGATACATCATCACGGAGGGGTCTTTGTACAACAACGACGGGGGCTTGATGAGCACCGTTTGGCCGGGCGCCAAGTTGCGAATGAAGGCGTTACCACCAGCATGGAGTAGCAGGAGACCATGGCCGTCGGCGGATGAAAACTGGTCGATATAGCGTCCCAGCGGATAGTGCGTTTCGCGTTCGTCCCCGTTTCGGGTGGTGAACCACACGTTGGTTTGTTCCACCTCGTAGGCGATGTTGGACGTGGCTGCCAAGAAATGGTGCTCGTGTACGTCCACGGACGTGCCGGCATGGATGGGCACGGCCACGATCTCTCCGGGTCGATCGTGCGACAACGCAATCCGGCCGGGACCGGTGGCTTGGGCCAGTACCAGGGGCAGCCCGCCACGCAACCGCTTGAAGCCACCCTTCATGGACATCGCATCGAGGGCCACGTTGCCATCGGTCCACAGGATCGAATCGTGGGAAAAGTAGGCCCCATCGCCCGGAGCCAGCGTGAAGTCGGCCACCGGGACGAAGTCCCCCTCGATCTGTACCCGTGACTGGCCGATCTGCAACCGGGTCATGTCGGCAATAGCCGGCAACTTCTCCCAGCCCGATGCCGTGGTCACCAACTTCACATCAACCGGTGCCCCACAGTGCGGGCACGAATTGCCCACCGTCTCGCTGCCGGTCTTGCACCAACGGCACATGTATCCCACACCCGGCGCCATGGGCTCCATCGCAGGCTCAATCACCGTGGTGGTGATACATCGATTGGATACCGATCCGGCCGGGTCCGGTCATACGAGCCAGCCACAGGCCACTGCGGCCGAACATACCCGTTTTGAGGTCCTGCTGCTCCACGTTCATGGTCACCGAACCGTCCTTGTAAAGGAACGCCCCCGGCTCCACCATGATGCTCTCCCCGGCACCCAACGTCCGTTCGAACACATTGCCGAACCCGTGTAGCACCAGAACTCCGGGCCAATCGGTGGAGTGAAACTCATCCATATACATCTCGCCACCATGCAAAACGTTGCGAAAACCCTTGATCTTTTCGAACTGGTATTTCAGCGTATGAGAAGCCAGCAGGAATGAGTGGCCGCGCACGTCGATTTCGGTGTTCGGAGGCATTGGGAGCACCACCAGTTCGCCGGTGCCGTCTCGCGAGAATGCGATACGACCCGGTCCGGTGGCGAAGGTCATCACGAACGGCATACCGCCGAACAGTCGTCCCATACCCCCGCCGGCGGTTTGAGCCACCGACATGGGCACTGCCTCGTCCTTCCACAGCAATGCGTGATGTTCGAAGAACACGGCGTCGGCGGCAGTGAGGGTGATGTCGGCCACTGGCACGATTTCACCGTCCACCTGGATCACACTGCCCGTGCCGAACCCGATCTCGGTCATGTCCCTGAGGCGGGGAGCCTCCCGCCATCCCGAGTCACTCACCAATTCAGCCCCACTGAGCGGGGCCCCACAACTGGAGCAAGAGGCAGCGGACGGGTCATTGGGTGACTTGCACCACTTGCAAACGGCACGTACTCCATCGGTCATGATTCGAATGTACGCCTAGAACCCCTCGGTGTCACTGTCAACCTAGATGCACCGCTCGGCTCCGGGCCTCTCGCTGAGGGAGCGGTGCCAATTATTCGGTGCCTCCAGTACCGTCACAAGTGATGAGTACGGTCGGACGAATGTGCGTGGTGTTGGCCCTGATGGCGTCGATCGCAATGGCGCCGCATTTGGTACTGGCGAGCCCTGCGGTCAACCCGTTCCTCACCGGACATACCCTCGTCATTCCTCACGGAGGCGGCGACGGTCTGTATCCCGAGAACACTATGCTCGCATATGCAAAGACCATGGCCATGGGCGCCGACGTGGTGGATGTGGACGTGAGTATGTCGTCGGACGGGGTTCTGGTTGCCTTCCACGACGCCACCTTGGCGCCCAGCACCAATGGCATGGGCCGCCTGATAGCCACTCGGTTGGCGGATCTGCAGAAAGTTGATGCCGGTTGGGGTTTCACCGGCCCTCGCGGCACTCATCCATTTCGGGGCAAGGGTTTGACAATTCCTACGCTGGAGGCCATTTTGCGCAGGTTTCCAAAAGCGTTGGTGTCGCTCGATCTGAAGAATGAATCGATGGCCATGATCAAGCCCACCTGCGCGCTTTTGCACGCCTTGAACCGCCGTACCGACGTGTTCGTGGGCTCCAACAGCGACGCCCAAATCCTGGCGTTCCGAAAGGCCTGCCCCGACGTGCGTACTTCCGCCACCATGGTGGACGTGTATGCGTCCCGTGATGCTCGCGCCAACAACGACGCCTCATTCAGGCCGATTGCCTTGGTTGATCAGCCACCATTTCGAGCCGACGACGGTAAGGAGTTGGTGACCAAGGAGTCATTGGCATTCGCCCACAGCAAGGGCATTGCCGTCCTCACCTGGGTGGTGGACGATCCCAGAGACATGAAGCGACTCATCACCTGGGGAGTAGATGGTATCTACACCCGTCGACCCGATGTACTGATAGCGGTGCTCAAGTCGATGGGAAAGCGTCCCGTCTAGACCCCCAACGGCGGCAGGTCGGCACACCGATAGCCGCTTTTCGTGGTTCCGGATGGGTGTCGATGCCCAATGACATACCGAGAGTGGCATCGAATGCGCCGATGTGCTGCGCTTGACTTTCCGACGTCGAGGAGTTCATTCAACTGCGCTCGTCTCGCAATGCGCTGCGGCGGACCTTGCCAGCGTC
>JAYVGK010000482.1:0-3531 GCA_043772215.1 Acidimicrobiales bacterium
GAGATGGGGGCACTTTCGCGAGCGGACCGCAGCACCTTGCAGTACTGCGACAACGTGCCGCCGCCCAGATCCACTCCGTTCAGTGTGGTGATCACGTCACCCGGTTTCACGCCCGACTTCGAGGCGGGCCCCCCAGGAGCCACACCGCGCACGAACACCCCTGAGAGTTTGGCCTTTTCATCGACGAACGCGCGACCGTTGACCCCGATCGATTCCTGATCGCCCTTTTTCAGCAGATCAACAGTGGGTATTGCCAAATCGCTGGCAATGGCGAAGAACTGCGATGTCCCTGTCTGCCCCTTGTCACCCCCGGCGTAGTTGATGCCGACCACTGCGCCATCGTTGTCGATGAGGGCACCGCCGGAGTTGCCCGGTTGGATACTGGCATCGTGTTCGATGACGTGTGCCACCGACGCCCAACTGGTGTCGCCTTGGGATTTCGCTTTGCTCACCACACCGCGCGTGACGGTGTACTCGGGGTCACCGAGCGGGAAGCCAGCGGCGTACACCTCCAATGGAGGTTCAATTGGCTTCTTCGACCACGTGAGGAATGGATACGGTCCCGGCGTTGTGAGCTTGATCACAGCGAGGTCGCTGCATTCCGACACACCGAGAACCTTGGCGGCGATCTCGTTGGTCTTGTCGCCCCCCACTCGGACGGTGATGACGCCTGCGCCCGTGACGACGTGATTGTTGGTGACGATGGTGCCGTCAGCATCGATGATGAATCCTGATCCCGAACCGGCAAATCCAGTGGAACCCGTGTCCTGATCACGGATCTCTCCTTCCACCAGAATTTGGACCGTCGCACCCTTCACACCGCCGAGCGTGTTGACCGCCCCCCCTCGCGCCACCGTTATCGTCGTACTCGCAACCACCGACGTGGCTGACGCAACGGTGGAAGTGTCACCACCGCCAGCCGTGGTGGCGGGGCTGCCCTTGTCTGCCTTGCTGCCCCCGCATCCCGCCAAAAGCGCCGCAATCGCAAGCGTGGCGCCAGCACAAACGTATCGTCGAGTGACCATAGCCAGTCTGTTTAGCGGAGGAATGGTCGATTGGTCGAGTACCCGCTACTCGGCCAACGATAGATGAGGGCGGCTCACGGCATTATCAACGCGCCGGATCTGCAGTATTCGATCGGTCCGGATGGACATCAACTTCACGCTCCATGTGTCGAGACGAGGTTGGCGCCCGGGGTCCACTGAGAAGAACGTGGTGAGGGGCCCCTCCGGCGAGTAGCCGTCGGCGTCGGCCACAACTTCATTGGTTCCATCGGTGAGCAGCACGGCGAAGGACATACCGAAAGCCTACGAAAGGACACCTGTGGATAACGAGACCCGTTACCGGTGGATCTAACAGTGGACAACGCCAATGCACGCTGCATGACTATGCACGCGTGTGTATGATAATTGGGTGACAACGTCAGTGGGCATCATCGGTGCGTCGGGCTACGCCGGTGCAGAACTCCTTCGCCTGCTCAGCGGGCATCCGGAACTGGAACTGGCGTGGGCCACCGGCGACACCCAAGCAGGGACGGGCGTGGCGCAGCTCTATCCCAGCTTGGTGGGCGTGTATCCCGATCTCATGTTCCGTGAGTACAACCCGTCTGATGCCGAGACGGTGGATGTGGTGTTCTTGGCGCTGCCACACGGCAAGAGCCAGGAGTTGGTGCCGGACTTGCGAAAGCGGGTTTCACACATCGTTGACGTCGCTGCTGATTTTCGTCTCAAGGACGCGGCGCTGTATCCAAAGTGGTACGGCGAAGTACACGCTTGCCCCGATCTGTTGGCCCAGTCGGTGTACGGACTTCCGGAGTTGCACCGCCAAGCGCTGGGCACGGCCACACTCATCGCCGTGCCTGGGTGTTATCCCACCGCAGCGACGCTGGCGTTGGAACCACTGGTGAGACACCATGTGATCGAGCGGACCGGCGTGGTCGTCAATGCATCCTGTGGCGTGTCAGGCGCCGGACGCACGCTCAAGCACGCCAATCTGTACGGAACGGTGGCAGAGAATTATGAAGCGTACGCATTGCTCACCCATCGCCACACCCCGGAGATGGAGCAGAACATCGGCGCCCAGGTACTCTTCACCCCGCACCTGTTGCCCATGTCCCGTGGCATTCTCGCCACGTGTTACGCCCGGCCAACGCAAGCAACGTCTACTGACCAAGTGTTGGCGCTGCTACGGGACACCTATGCCAACGAACCGTTTGTCAGAGTTATCGACAATCCGCCGTCCACCAAAGCAACTGCCGGTACCAATTTGTGTCTCATCACGGCGCGTTACGACGAGCGCACCAACACCGTGGTGGTCATATCGGCCATCGACAATTTGGTGAAAGGAACTGCGGGAGGAGCCATTCAATCGCTGAACATCGCGCTGGGCTTTTCGGAAACGCTCGGCTTGCCCATGGTGGGGGTCAACCCGTGAGTGTGTCGCCTTCGTGGGTATCAGGATCGGATCTGGGTCCTGAGGAAAAGACAGCGGTACTCATCGAGGCGCTGCCGTACATCACCCGGTTTAGAGATACCACGGTGGTCATCAAGTACGGCGGGAATGTCCTCTCGGGGGCATCCAGTGCCGGCGAGGCCGAAGCCCTACGTCTGTTTGCCGAGGACGTGGTGCTCATGCGCCAAGTGGGAATGAAACCAGTGGTGGTACATGGCGGTGGGCCCCAGATCGGCGAGATGCTCAACAAGCTCAACATCTCGAGCGAATTCCGTAATGGTCTGCGAGTCACCGATGCCGAAACCCTTGACGTTGCCCGGATGGTGTTGGTAGGTCGCGTCAATCGGGACATCGTGAGTGCCATCAACACCCACGGTGCGTTGGCGGTGGGAGTGTCGGGCGAGGACGCCAGACTCATCCGGGCCACCACCTTGGACCCCGAGCTCGGATTCGTGGGCCACATCACCAAGGTCGATCCCACCCTGTTACATCGTCTGCTGGCCGAAGACCTCATTCCCGTCATCGCCACCATCGGCGCTGACGATCAGGGTCAGGCCTACAACATCAATGCCGACACTGCAGCCGGAGCCATCGCGGCGGCACTTCGTGCAGAAAAGCTTGTGTATCTCACCAATATCGAAGGGTTACGACGAGATATGGCCGATGCTGAATCGCTCATCTCCACCATCGCCGTCGACGCGTTGGCCTCCATGCTCGAAGACGGATCGTTGGAGGGCGGCATGATCCCCAAGGTGGAGAGTTGCGTCTACGCGGTTCGCAACGGGGTGGCCAAGGCCCACATTCTCGACGGACGGGCGCCCCATGCACTGTTGCTTGAGATGTTCACCACACGCGGCATCGGTACACAAGTCACCAACGGGGGAGAATTCGAATGAACATAAGTACGGATACTAACAATCCGGCGAACGCCGCCCATGTACGGGCTGTCACTGCTGTACCCGGAGCGGACGAGGCCACGTACTGCCCACTGATGCCCACGTTCGGAGCCCCCACCACCATGTTCGTACGTGGGGCGGGTACGGAGTTGTGGGATTCTGGCGGCAAGCGGTACCTCGATTT
>JAYVGK010000483.1:0-6918 GCA_043772215.1 Acidimicrobiales bacterium
CGTTGCGTGGTCGAGCACTTCACCAGGAACCACCAGTGGGATGCCGGGTGGATAGGGGATCACGAACTCCGCTGAAATCCGACCGGCGGCTTGGGCGACCTGTATACAGGTGGCGGATTGTTGACCCGCTCGGCGGGGTGTGAGGGCCATCACCGCCGTATCGGCAGTGCCGTAGGAGAATGCGTATGAGCCCTCAGCGGACGGCAAAACTGTTTCCTTCGCTGCTCTGGCGAGCTGACTGAGCGCATCGATCAACACGGCGGCGCTGTCCACATCGTCGGCGACGCTAAGCGAACAGACAATCCGGCGGGCGTCGGCAAATTCGGGATTGATTCCGGAGTTCGCCCGCAGCGCCGCAGCAGCCGTCCAACCGCTGAGATTTACACCCGTTACATCGACCACGATCTTGGTGGGATCAATGGAACTGATGCCTCCGACCCCGAGTATCTCGTCGCCCACGCAATTCAGGCCGTTCATTGCGTTGATCTGGGCGCGTACGTCATAGGCGAGCGCCACAATGGCGGACCAGAGCTGAGGTCCCTCAAACTTCATCTGCGTACAGGCAAGATCGAGCGACGCCAGTAACAGCGCCGACGGCGAAGATGACTGCAACATGGCCAGCACGGTGGACAAACGTGCGTGATCCGTCCTGTTACCTTGAACATGCAACAGCGACGACTGTGTGAGTGACGACAACGTCTTATGTGGACTTTGTATTGCGATATCGGCGCCCATGGAGAGGGCGGAAGCAGGCAGATCGTCGCTGAAGACAAAGTGAGTGCCGTGTGCTTCATCGACAATCAACGGCACATCGAGAGAGTGCGCCAAGTCCACCCATGCCGCCACATCCACGCAAAACCCATAGTAATTGGGCCGAGTGATATGAACAGCTTGGATGCGATGGCCCGGTTCCGCTGCAATAGCGGCGGCCACGGACATGTCGCCACCGAACCACCCGTCGAGGGCGGCACTCGAGCAGGGGGGTACATACCTGGGGGTGGCGCCACTCATGGCCAGCCCGGCATACATGCTGCGATGCGAAGCTCGCAGGACCAGTGCCTCGCCGTCATCACTGGTGGTGGCCAACAGCGCAGCAATATTGCCGACGGTGGAACCATTGACGAGGTAGTGGGTGTGTTCGGCCCCGAACAATGCCGCCGCCGAACGCTGTGACGCGGCGATACCACCAGAGGCCGAGTGGAGATAGTCGAACCCACTCAGCTCGGACAGGTCGGCGGCGAAGGCGGCCGACCCCAGAACCTCATGGGCTAACTTCGATGCACCCCGGCCACCCTTGTGGCCAGGCATATGGAACGACCGCCTCTCCGCCTCACGAGCAGCGAGCAATTCAGCGGTGAGGGATCCGGGAGGAAATGACCAATTGGTCTCCGGTGCCGTCACCTATCAACCCCTTCGGGCTGCTGGTCGGTTCCGTCGACGTTGGATGAATTATGGCCAGAATCAGGACGGTGCAGAGGCGCCCACGCTATCCGAGGCACCTCTCGCCACAACCGCTCCAAGTCGTAGAATGTGCGGGTTTCATCGAGGAACACGTGAACGACGAAGGCGCCGAAATCGAGCAACACCCAACTTGCCTCGGACAGACCCTCCACGCTGATGGGACCGGTGCCCCCTGCTGCTTTGACGGCCGCCTCGATCTCATCGGCAATCATCGACACCTGCCGGCGGTTGGGGGCACTGGCGATGACGAACGCCTCGGTGATGGACAGCGCCTCACCCACGTCGAGGATGACCGGGTCAATGGCCTTTTTGTCATCGGCCACTTGGGCGGCCAGCAGCACCAGATCTCGAATGGAAGGAGAATCGGCAGAGCCGATACGGGCCTGTCCGGGAGCACCGGCGGGGAGAGCAGACGTGGCAGTAAGAATCATGGTGTTGCACCACGGTACAGGCCACGCTCGGCAATCACGTCCAGTACGGGGTCGGGCACCAAGAAGTCGAGGGGCCGGCCATCGGCAGCCATGCGTCGCAACTCACTCGATGACAACTCCAATGCCGGCAACCGAATGTCGACGCTCGACCATCCGGGGGCGGCTTCGGCGGTACTGGTCTCCCCCGGCCGGTAGGCTACCGCCAGCGTGCACAGCGCCGGCAACTCAGCCCAGCGTTTCCACGTGGTGAGCTCACCAACCAGGTCCGAGCCCACGATCAGAAAGATGTCACGGTCGCCTTGGCTATGCAGTTGCCCCAGGGTATCGGCGGTGTAGGAATCGCCGCCCCGCCGTATTTCCAGGTCACTGGCCTCAAGACCAGGACGACCACGAACCGCTGCCTGCACCATTGCCAGCCGTGCGTCGGCGTCACTCACACCACGAACCTGGGATTTCTGCCAAGGAACGTTGGCCACCATGAGCAGTACCCGGTCGAGGCCAAGTTGATGACGAGCGGCCACCGCAACGGCCAGATGGGCTACATGAACGGGGTCAAAGGTGCCGCCGAACAGTCCGATGCGCTCGGTCACGTACCCGCCAGCCTGGCCACCACCGGCGCCATCGCATCCATTTCGTGCAACACGATGTAGCTGAATCCAAATTGCTCACGGCGACGCACCAAATCGTCACAGATTTCGTCAACAGTGCCGACGAGCACGATGGGCATGTCAGCCGCTTCTTCCGGCGTGACGGAAAACAACGGGGCCACCCCGGCAAACACTTCGGCGCGATTGGCAACCACCTGCTCGAACTGCACCAGTAGTTGCAATTCGATGTCGTCGAAGCGCGCCCCGGCCGCCTGACGGATCCACCCGATGCGCTCCTCGTAGCGCGCCGCCACTCCAGTTTGGGCCGCCTCTACCCCCGCCACCCCGGAGCTGAGTTCCGGATTGACGCCGATGATGGCTGCATATTCGGCGGCCAACGACAATACCTTGCGGCCACCGCCGCCAATGGTGATGGACGGTCCTCCCACCGTGGCTGGCCTGGGCACACAGCGGGCACTGTTCAGCGTGTAGTGCTTGCCGGTGAAGGAAACTTGCTCTTGGGTCCACAGCTGGGTGATGACCTCCAGTGCTTCGGCCATACGCTCGATCCGGGTGCCGGGAGCGTCGAGGGCGATTCCTGATTCCATGTAGTCGGTGGTCATCCAGCCGGCCCCGAGTCCGAACTCCACTCGCCCGGGAAACAACACATCCATGGCGGCGATGTCACGGGCCATGAGCAATGGGTGGCGGTAGTCGTTGGCATACACAAGTGCACCTACATTCAGCGCGCTGGTGATTTCAGCAGCCACGGTAAGGGGCACGGTGGGATTCCAGCCGTCGCCGAAATGATCAGCCAAGAACAAGGTGGAATATCCCAGATCCTCGGCCTTGCGGACCTGTTCACGCCATCCTTGGCCGTCGGCAGCATTGCGGAGTTGGATACCAAATCGGAAAGGATGCACAGCCGTTGACGATATCGGACTGCTGTACGTGTCCCGGGAAGGGCGCTAGGACATGACCGCGTTCAGTAGGCGAGACGCACCGTTGCGAACCACGTCGTCGGTGGGCAGCCCGGTGAGCTCCTCCACTTCATCACAGGCCTTTCTGGCACCCTCGTGGTCGTCTCGTAGATGTCCGCAGTTCAGTGCAACGGCCACCACTTTGGGTTGGGAGAAGCCGGGGTTGGCACCAGCAATGGCCTCGTACCCGGCAATGACTTCCGGGAGCGGCGGCACGGGGAACTCTTCCAAGGTATCGATACGTTGTTGCCCGGCGCGATGCACGAGCACCAGATGAGTGGGCTGCGCGCCTCGCATGATGCCCAGCCATGCTGATGATCCGGGGTGCAGTATGGACCCCTGTCCCTCCACCCATTGCACATCCACATCGGGGTGACGAAGGCAGAGTGCTTCGATGGCGCCCGTGGCGAAGTCAACGCGGACCGCATCAAGGGCCACACCGTCTCCGGAAATGGCAATACCAATTTGGCCCGTGGCCAAGAACGCTGACCGCAAGCCCGCCGCGAGGGCACTGCGGTGCAGTTCGAGCGAGGCGGTCATCTTGCCGATGGCCATGTCGGTTCCTACGGTGAGTACACGCCGACAACTGAGATCGTTGGCACGACCCCGGCCGCTTCCCAGGTCCGGCGGTTCGGTACGCAGGTCCCAGATGAAGCGACCCGGTTGCAGTGCCGCAGCAAACTCATGATCATCCGCGTACTTACCATGCAGACCGTTGACCAGACTCATACCGGACCGCAGACCCACCAGGATCTCCTCCCGATAACCATCGGGCAGGACGCCACCGGATGTGGCGATGGCAATGACCAGGGTGTCGGCCCCCAATGCCGCAGCGTCGGCCACAGAGGCCACGATGGGGGCGTGGGAGTGGAGACCAGCCACTTCTTCGATCGACTGTCCGGGGCACTCTCGGTCCACCACAGCGACCACCGGGGACACCCCGTAGCGCAACAGACCGAAGCCCATCTTGGCGTGACGACTGGCGGTGTAGCCGTGCATCAGCAATGCCAGCTTGCTCCTAGGGGTGATCATGGTGCGGGCTCCTGGCTGCGTCGGTTGACACCAAGCCCGGGCCCGTGTCCGGGAAGGACTCGGCCGTTGACCAACTCGATGCCGGTGAAGGGATCGTTGATGAGATTGAGGTGACTATCGAGGTCGATGGCGTCGAACAGCGGCGCCAGGTGGGCGCCAGCGGCGATCGACAGTGACGATTCACCCATGCAGCCGATCATCACTTTCAGGCCGTGGGCGCGAGCGGTGTGGATGAGTCGGACCGCTTCGGTGATTCCGCCGGTCTTCATCAACTTGAGATTGACCCCATCCACTCGATCAGCCAACAAAACGATGTCGCGGGCCGTTGAAATGCTCTCGTCCACAAAAATCGGAAGGGTGCTGAAAGAGTGCACGGCCTCCAGTGCGTCCTCGTCGCCCTTGGCCAATGGTTGTTCCACCATCTCCACTCCACGCTCGGCCAACCACGGAATCATCATCTGCGCGCTTGGCACTGTCCATCCCCCGTTCACGTCTACTCGCCAGGTGATGGGGCCGAACTTGGCGGCCGCTTCAACCGCCGCGCTGAACACGTCACGATCATGGTCGAGACCCGCAGGCGAGCCCAGTTTCACCTTGAGGATGCGCGCCTTGGTACGAGACAGGATCTCGGCGGTCACTTGCCTCACCACGTCCGGGGGATTCAGACCCACCGTGAGCGATGTGGGCGCAATGCAATCGAGGTTCAGACCCCAGAGTTTCCACAGCGCAAGCCCAGTGCGCTGACCAACCCAATCGTGGAGGGCTACATCCAAAGCGCATCGAGTGGCACTGCCACTGTCATGCTCCACGTCTGAGGCGGCAATGTCTGCCTCGATGACTTGGCGCTGCAGTGGATGTCTCGTCTCCAACCGCAACTGCCAGCGGGTCAGATCGGCAACGGCCGATTCCGGCGTGTCTCCGGTAACCGAGCTCGGGGCCATCTCGCCCCTGCCGACGATGCCTTCTGCTGCCACCGACACAATGACGCTGGTGGCTCCTGCGATGGTGCCACGACTGATGGTGAGCGGATGACGTTTGGTGAGTTCCACTCGTTCCCACGACAGTTGCATTGCGGCGGCCCCTTACGCGTCAGCCGGAGGACATGTGAGCGGACCGGTCTGGCGTTCAAGTTGGTCCATGGCGGCCACGGCAGAAGGGATGAGGGCCTTCAAATCTCGTGGATTGGTGTTAAGCGCGCATATGACTGCTTTGCGGGCGGCAGCGATGACACTGGCGCCTGGCTCTGGGTTGGGGCGTTGGGCCAACACTTGTTCGATGTTGAGCAGGGTGGGGCCGTCCAACGTATCGGGTGCCGCAGTCGACGCCGCTTTCGGTCCAGGATCGCAGGACTGCACCATCACATCGCGCCGTCCGGTGACCGAAACCGATCGAGTACCGATGCCCTTGGCCCACGCCCGCAGGGTGGACCCCAACGTGGCACCGTTGCGGTCATCAACGGCGCGTATGTGGGTGCGGGTACATATCGTGGTGCCTCGGCGGTACACCAGCAACGAGTCGGTGGCCCACGCATCGAGCAAAGGCCGAGCCCGGGCGTACCCGAGTCGCTGGTCAACGGCTAGGAACAACGCATAGGCGCCCAACATGTCTGTGTCCAACCACTGCTCGCCGGCCTGCAACCGAGGTTCCGCCACGGGTCGCACTTGATTGGCCGGTATCGGCTGAGAGCTCTCCCCGCCGTCAAAAACCGCCTTGCTGGACGTTGGGGGATTGGCAAACACCCTGTCAAGAGCCGCCACAGTGGCCGCTGATGGCTCCAACTCCAGAAAGTCGGTGTGATGAACCATGACATAGGTGAACCCGAACTGATACGGAAAGCTCAACGACGCAATGACCACCGGCGGCAGGCCCTTGTACTGGTCGGTGACTTTCGACGTCACGGCAGCACTGGCCGCCCGCTCGGCGGCGCTCAGAGCCAGTGCGCCGTAAAGCTCTCCCACGTAGGTGGCATCGCCCTCCACGAGTGCCGTCCACCCGGTCTGCTGTTCGGAGTTGGCGAAGCGGCGGTTGACGCCGTACCACTGGTCCTGCCACGCATGGGTGAGCTCATGGGCCAGAGTGCTGCGCACCGTACCGGTGAGTTTGTCACCCCGGATCACCATCTCATCGGTTTCGGGATCATAGAAACCAAATACCCCGGTGCCCAGCGCCGCCCGGGTGGAGGCCAGCAGATCAAACTCACCTTGGGCCAACCCCAACGCCCGCAACGAGGCGGAGCGCCACGCATTGTTCGCCCGATCCTTCTTTGACGCTTGGCCATCGCGACGGAGGCGGCTCACGAACGCCGAATCGGCCACAAAGGAAACCGTCACAGGATGGCGGAATGGTCGACCCCTCACCGTCTCCACAAAACGAACCACCTCACGCACGCGCCGGTCCCAATTCGACGGATGCGAGGGCTGGCGACCC
>JAYVGK010000484.1:0-2130 GCA_043772215.1 Acidimicrobiales bacterium
CTCCGGACGTTGCATCAACATCCGAGCAATTCCCACACGCTGTTGTTGACCTCCGCTCAAGGTCCCGGTCCGTTGAAACATCCGATCTCCGAGTCCCACCCGATCGAGATGCTCCACCGCCTCGCAGCGCAGTTCCTTGGAGTAGCCGACGACTCCAAATCGCGGGCCGCATATACGCCCGAGCGACCCAGTGAGGACGTTTTCGAGAACGGTGGTTCGCGGCACCAGATTGAACTGTTGGAACACGAATCCAATCCGGCGTCGTAACGCTCGCAATTGCTTGTTGTTGGCGGCGCTCACATCGGTGCCCAACGCAAGGATCTGACCGTTGGTAGGCCGATGCAGCCCATTGATGTGCCGTAACAGTGTGGACTTGCCTGAGCCTGATAGCCCAATGAGCACGCAGAGTTCGCCGGGGTGAACATCGAGACTCACTTCATCCAGCGCCGTGACCGGCATGGCCCCACCGAATTGCTTGGTGACGGACCGCAGCGCCACCGACGGCGTCTCCGTGGCCACCCACGGTCCGTCTTTCATCACTTCTTGACCGGGAAGCAGGCAGGAGCTTGGGTGACCTTGCACACATCGGCAATGGGCTGGAAGAAGCTCTCATTGACCTGCACCCATGCCTTGGCCGTACCGATGCCGCAGTTGGGGTTGCTGGCGGAGCAGTACTTCTTGGCTTGGAGATACAGCGCATCGATCTTGGGGACCGACTCTTTGATCTTGGCCACCAGCGATGCCGGAAGATCGGTACGCACCGCAAACGGCGAATTGGGGATGGGCTTGGACTTCCAGATGACCTTCAAGTCGCCGGGCTTGATGATGCCCGACGCAGGAGCGATGGTGTTCACCATGTCGTCGAATGCGAAACCCAGATCACACGTACCCGCCTTCACGGCAGCCACCGACTTGTCGTGTCCGCCAGCAAACACGGCCGTGTAATCGCGGTTCACTTCCAAGCCCGCCTCTTTCAACCCGGCAGTTGGATACAGATAGCCCGATGTCGACAGATTGTCTACGAAGCAGACCTTTTTTCCCTTGACATCAGCGATGGATGTGGCTGCGCTGTTCCCGGGGGCAATGAGAAACGACTGATACGACGGCGGCAGGCCGATGTCATTCACCAATACGGCAATGGGGTCAATTTTGGCCCCCGCTACCTTGGCCACGTAGTAGCTGAATGGCCCATAGGCGGCAATGTCCACCTTGCCACTGAGTTGACCCTCCACCACTGCGGCATAGTCAGACACCGCCACCTGCTCCACCTTGATGCCGAGCATGTCCTCCAACGCCTTGGCAAAGGGACCGTATGCTGCGAGCGCAGCCGTCGCATTTTCTGAGGGCACCGGTGCAAACACGATCTTGTCTGGCCACTTGTCGCTTTTGGCCACCACCACCGTGGCCGTAGACGCCACGACGCCAGCGGCCACGGTGGTGGGAACCGTTGTGACCAGCGCGTCTTTCGACACCTGCCATGTATAGGTGGATCCGGATTTGATGCAGTCGAGCAACACGCCACCCTGTCCGGCCACCGACACCCCTACATTCTTGGCCGTGCAGGCCTTGCCCGGAGCGGGGATGGAGGCCTTGGTGGTTTTGGTGGGTTTGGTGGCGGCATCGGCACTGGCAGTGATGATGGTGATGGGCAGTACTGCAGCCACAGCGGCAGCGGCCAGGCGAATCTTCATTGGGTGGTGGTCTCCTTGGCTTCGAGTTCGTATGTGAACTCGTGAAGGAGACGGTACGAATCACAGATGAACGCCAGACGGCAGGCAGGAATCAGATGAGCGAAACACTCATGAACGTCTGCGAGATGATTCGGCCCAACAGCTATTGGGCATCCACCACGAACTGGATGCGTGCTGCCGCGAACGCCACATGGGAATATGTCACCGCTCGACCGCTCTGGTCCACATCGACGCTCTCGGTGATGAGCACGGGCATCGCTTGCGACTGCTGAAGGAATGCGGCCTCCGTCTCCGTGGGAAGACGAGCCCCAACCCGTGTACTGCGGCGTGTGTAGTCGTGCACACCAGCCATGCTCAGCGCCTCGGTGATGCCACCGGTGGCCACCAGATGCTCTACCAAATGCGGGAAGCGGCGATGCGGCGCATACAGCGACCCGAC
>JAYVGK010000485.1:0-4429 GCA_043772215.1 Acidimicrobiales bacterium
TCAGGACAGGGCCAATGTTGGGATTGAACTGGTGAGCTATTCCCAATGGAAACAACTGTTGAACAGTTGGGACGGATCTCCATTCCCAAGGCATTGCGTGACCGTCGGTTGTTGACCCCGGGGGTCGATAGTGGACATTTTCAGAGTACGGCGATGGACTGCACCTCGCACCGGGTGGTCGAACTGCGCGTTTGGTACGCAGACGGGACAAGCGGCTGGCTGTATCCAAATACGAGCATCACCGGTGACGACGTCTTTTGCGCTCGTGGACGTGGGACGGCGTTGAATCCTGCGTACTTGGTCGACACGACTGTCGCAATCCCTCTCATTTCAAGCTCGCACGAAGCTTCTGAGTTGGCCAATCGGGTGGTCGGCCGACGGTCCGTTGCTCTGGCCGGGCAAACTCGCTCGGCTCCTGGGAGATGCTCGTCTGACGACACAAGACGCTATTACGCTCATGGCCGATTACTTCTTACCCGGCGAAACCAAAACTCTTGTCTTGTTCCCAGCGGCGATCGCGCAACTTGCATCGCTGGGTATCGTGGGGGAGCGGTTTGCGTTGAGTCAGTGGCGCTTGACGCCGCCGTACTTCATCCGGGTGTCGCTCATTGATGCCGGACGGGCCTCGGCGTCACGGATGGCGGCATCCACCACTTCCCCTACAAACAACGTATGCGACCCCAGATTGAGCGTATGGCGCACTTCGCAGTCCATCCAAGCCAAAGCCTCATCGAACACGGGGGCACCGGTGGTTGCGGAGTGCACGGATCGACCGTTGAGGGAGGCGCCATCATCGGTGGCTGGCTTGGAAAACTTCACGAAAATACGAGTGTCAGCGGAGTCCCACAGGTTGACGGTGAAGCAACCTCCGGTGGAAATGAGCCGATGCGTGACTGCATCGTTGTCCACGCTGACGCCGATCAATACGGGGTCCATCGACAGTTGACTAATCCAACTGGTGGTCATGGCATTGCGTTCATCACCAGATCTGGATCCCACGAGAACCAAGGCATTGGGGATCTTCCATGTGACCTTGTTCAACAGTTCCTCGTCGAGTGGCTGGGGGAGTGTCATGGCCTGACCCTAGGTGCCGCGCCATGCACCCATCTCCGCACACAACCGGCTCCCGTCCGTGAGGGTCTCTTGGTTTCATCCCCGACAAGAACGGGTGCAAAGTCCGTTCTCGTTTGGGTAAATGGTCTATGCGGGGATGTTCCCAGACGAGAACCTTCCGGTGACCCGTTCTTTTCGGGGTTGTGTTGAAGTTGGGGTTGGGGGTGGAAAATGGTCAGGGGGCGAGACGTTGGCGGCCCCGCTCGAGAGCGAGTTGCATCAGGTGACGATTTCCCTCTTGGCGAAGTAGCGCCAGCTTCACCGCAGTGATCCGCCAACCATCAGTAGTGCGAACGCAGGTATCGGTGTACGTGCCGTACATGGTGTAGCGATCGCCACCGTCACCCGAGGTCATCCAATGCTCTGCGCGCATATGAGCTGTGATGGTGGCCGTGTCACCGTGGATGGCAAATCGCTGCGTGCCGATGAAGTGCTGGGTGGCATCGAAGCCGGTGAACAGGCGGCGGGCGTACTTCACATGTACCTCTACCGGAAGCAGTCTCGGGGGAGGGTTGGGCTCGTAGTCGCTGAGATCGATGGTGACTTCATCAGCAAATATGGACCGCCACAGATCCCAGTCCTGGGTGTCGAGACCGACGGCATAGCGATGAATGAGGTCTTGAAGGTCGGATTCGTCGGTGAGGCGTTGCAGGCGATGGTTGTCCACCCCATGCACATTCGCGCCAATCCTGGGTTCGCACCACCCAGGTGGGCTAGAACCGGGTGATGGGCTTCGAACCACATGACAAGGTGGCCGTCATCACGGGTGCGGCTGGCGGTATTGGGCTGGGTATGGCTCGCGCGTTTGCCGGGGCCGGGATGAAAGTGGTCCTGGCCGACTTTGACGCGTTGCGCGTAGCGGAGTCGGCGGCGGCGCTGCGTGGTGACGGACACGATGCCGTTGGCGTGGTCACCGATGTATCGAAACGCGCCGATGTGGAGGCGTTGGCCGAAGCTGCCATGGATACCCACGGACGGGTTGACGTGCTGTGCAACAACGCCGGGGTTGCACTGCTGTCCAAGATCGCCGAGAGCACCATCGAAGAGTGGGAATGGACGCTGGGCATAGACCTGTGGGGTCCCATCTACGGCGTCAAGACCTTCCTGCCCCTCATCGAGCGCAATGTCGAAGGTGGTCATATCAACTCCACCGCGTCCGTGGCGGGGCTCATCGCCGCATCTGGTGCTGGTTCGTACAACGTGGCCAAACATGGTGTGGTGGCGCTGATGGCCACATTGGAACGTGAATTGCGTTCGGCGCGCTCCATCCATCGGGCGTCGGTGCTGTGTCCGGGGGCCATCAACACCGGGATTGGTGGCAACAGCGTGCGCCAGCACCGGGCATTGCTGGTCGGTTCCACCAGCAACAGTTCCGATACGGGCCGAAAGATCGGTGATCGTATGAGCTCTGCGTTGGCTGCAGGTATGGATCCTAATGACGTGGGTCGATTGGTACTCGACGCCATCCGAGGAGAACAATTCTGGATCTTCACCCACCCGTCGTTGTTGCGTCATGCCACCGAGCAATTGGCACTGGCTGAGTCCGAGCGGCTGCTCACCAAAGGACGACTGGTATGAGCGCTGGCGCCCTTCCTCGCCCACTGGAGGGCGTACGTATTCTGGATCTGTCCCGGGTGTTTGCTGGCCCTGTAGCGGGGCGCACGCTGGCCGATCTGGGGGCCGATGTGGTCAAGGTGGAACCACCCGATGGCGATGTCACGCGAACATGGGGTCGCAAGGTGGCCGGGCAATCCACCTATTTTGTGCAACAGAACGCTGGCAAACGCAATATCTGTATTGATCTCGGCCATGCTGATGGCGCTGCGCTGGTGGCTGATCTGGCGGCCGTGGCTGACATCGTGATCGAGAACTTCCGACCGGGGGTCATGGCTCGTCACGGTCTTGATTGGGAGTCGTTGAAGGCCCGCAATCCTCGTTTGGTGATGCTGTCGATTTCAGGATTTGGACAGGTCGGTCCGGAGTCGCAGCGCGCTGCCTATGCCTCCATCGTGCATGCCGAGATGGGCCTCATCGGGCGCGGCGTGCATCTCGGCGGAGACGGCCGTCAGGACCTGAACTTTTCTGCCGCTGATGTGTTGTCGGGGCTACACGGGGTAATTGGGGTGTTGGCAGCGCTGCGAGTGCGCGATGCCACCGGTATAGGCCAACATGTGGACTTGGCCATGGTGGACGCCATGGGGTTCTCCGATGACTTCATCTCGTACAACATCGATGGTGCCATTCCCCAACGCATCAACGGCGAGGTGTGGGAAACGTCGGGCGGGCCCATCTGCATCGCCGGGGGAATGCAGTGGATGTGGCGCCAACTCAAGGATGCGCACGGTCTCGAAGACGGTGCTGAACCCGATGCCGATGTAGACACCAAGATCCGGATGCGCCGGGAACGAGTTGCGGCATTCTTCATGGAACTCCCTGATGGTGCCGCAGTCAGGGCTGCGCTTGATGCTGCCAATCTGGCATGGGGAATGGTGAGCGACGGTCATGACGTGTTCGACTCGCCCACCTTGGCGGCGCGTGGATCATTGGCGCATATTGATGATCGAGCCGGTGGTAAGCGCGCAGTATTTCAGTCGCCGTACCGGTTCTCGGCTGCGCAATCAGGGGTACAAGGGCAGGCGTCGCATCGAGGCGAAGACAACGAGCAGGTCCTCACGGATTGGCTGGGGGCATCAGTTGATGAGGCCGCCCAGCGGGCGCAGTGCGGTGCCATGAAGCAAGACGTGCACGCTCAGGCAATTGCCGAAAGGCCCATTGGGTTGGGATAGCGGATGGTGCCCGATGTGGAGATGGCCTGGGCCAGCGGGTGGAGGGCATCAATGAGTGCGTGGAGTTGAGCCGGGGTCAGTGCGGCGAACGGTGCGAGGGCCAACCGGTCGGTGGTGGCTTCGATACTGGAACGAAGTTCGTGTCCCCGAGCAGTGAGAGTTCCGACCGCAATGAGTCCGTCTTTCGTGCACCGCTGCACCGCTTCGTCCCACTCTGGCGCAGTCCATCCTCTGGTCCGCTGTAAGTCTTCCGGCGAGTTGCCCTGCTCGGTTGCAATCAGTATGTGTGCTTGTAACCCGTCAAGCCCGGATGCCGTGAGTGCGCTCACGTGGCCGTCACCGCGGTGCTCGCGTAGACAGGTACACCAGTGCCACAGGGCGGCGGTTGGGTCGTCGGGGCAGGGCAACAACCGGTTGGCCGCAAACAAGGGACGACCGGCGGCCACGGCGCGCCCCACGGCCACTTCCAACGTTGGGTTCACGTGGCGAGCGACGTCGGCCACCTCAGAGTAGAGCCGAGTGAGGGTGGC
>JAYVGK010000486.1:0-1980 GCA_043772215.1 Acidimicrobiales bacterium
CTGCCGGTGATTCGCACCGTTGGGGTCATGGGTGACGAGCGCACGTATGCGTATCCCATCGTGCTGCGTGCCGTCACCAGTGATGACGCCATGACGGCCGACTGGGCCCGGCTGCCGTACGACGTCGTGGACACCATTTCTCGGCGCATCGTCAACGAGGTGAGGGGTGTCAATCGAGTGGTTCTCGACGTCACCTCGAAACCCCCCGGCACCATCGAGTGGGAGTAACCCCACCCACTCCCCGCCCTATCTCACGAATTTTGCGACCAAGTCGTTCTCGTCGCAGATTCCATGGCGGGCGACGTACTTTTGCTACGAGTTGGGGTGGTCGCAAAATTCCGAGGGGCTCCCTACCGTTCTCGTAGCAAAATTCCTCACGAGCACCCCAATTTTGCACGAGATGCCAATCGGCAAAGTGGCGGAATAGGAGGGGTCATTGTCATTGACGCCACCTACGCCCCGGTCCCACACTGACGAAGTGACCTTGCACCGGGTGGCCCTGTTGATCGTGGACCGGTTCCAGTCGCTCGACCTCACGGGTCCTTTCGAAGTGTTTGCGGCCGCCAATTCCCTGCTGGAAATCCCGTTCTACGAACTGTCCACCGTGTCCGTCACTGCTGGTCCCACTGTCAGCGAAAGCGGACTCAAGGTGATGGCGGACCGCAGTTTCTCCGAGGTGGACCCCACCGACGTGGATACGTTGTTGGTGGTAGGTGGTTTCGGGGTGATGGACGCCAGGAGCAACAAGGCGTTGGTGGCGTGGATCGCCCGTACCGCCAGCCACGCTCCCCGGGTGGCATCGGTGTGCACCGGGGCGTTCCTCCTAGCCGAGGCCGGACTGCTCGATGGTGTCCCTGTCACCACCCATTGGGCCAGGGCCAATCGGCTGGCTCGGGAGTATCCCAACGTCGCAGTCGATGCCGATCCGATCTACATCCGACACCACAAGTTCTGGACCTCGGCTGGGGTCACCGCTGGCATAGACATGGCACTCGCCATGGTGGAGGCCGACCTCGATGCCGAACTGGCCCAGACGGTGGCTCGATGGTTGGTGATGTTCCTGCGTCGCCCGGGGGGACAGACCCAATTCGCCGCGCCGGTGTGGTCGGCACCGGCGGAACGTCCGGCGGTGCGGGCCACGCAAGATCGAATCCACGCCAACCCCCGAGACGACCACAGTGTGGCGGTGTTGGCGCAGGCGGCCGCCATGAGCGAACGCAACTTTCTACGCGTGTTCGCTCGCGAGGTGGCCTGCACGCCAGCGGTGTATGTCGAACGGGTGAGGGTGGAAGCCGCTCGTCGAATGTTGGAACAACACGGTGATGGGGTTGATTCGGTGGCGTCAGCGTGTGGCTTTGGTACTGCCGAAACCATGCGGCGCGCCTTCGTCCGGCGCCTTGGTGTTTCCCCTGCGGACTACCGCCAACGATTCTCGAAGGTTCCCACTACAACGCAATCAGGAGAAACCGTATGACCACGTATGGAGTTGTCACGTTCAACGGAGCTGAGGAACTGGACTTCGTTGGCCCGTGGGAGGTGTTCACCGTGTCGGCCATGATGCGCGGCACGGACTCTCCCGATCAAGTGGTGCTCATCGCCGAAACCTTGGAAACGGTACGGTGCAACAAGGGGCTCCGGGTGTTGCCAGATGCCACGTTCGCCGATCATCCTGCGCTCGATGTGGTGTTGGTACCCGGTGGCATGGGCACACGTCAGCAAGTGGAGAACACGGTGCTGTTGGACTGGCTGGCGACCGTGTCGGCCACTGCTCAATGGGCTACCAGCGTGTGCACCGGCTCCTTGCTGCTGCATGCCTGCGGCGTGGCCAAGGACAAGCGGGTGGCCACTCATTGGAGTTTTGAGGACACCCTCGAGGCACGGGGCAACATCACTGTGGTGCGTGATGCCCGGTGGGTGCGTGACGGCAAGGTGGTCACCAGCCAGGGGGTGTCTGCCGGTATCGACATGGCACTGTGGCTC
>JAYVGK010000487.1:0-4598 GCA_043772215.1 Acidimicrobiales bacterium
TACCGCAGATAGGCAGGACCCATGAAATCCGCCATCTCCTCGAAGAAGTGGGGCACGGCACTCAGCCTTTCGCCTCTCCCCAATTGTTACCCCACGCCACATTGACCTCCAGCGGCACGTCCAACAACGCAGCGTTGCGCATGGTGTCGATGGTGAGTTGACCAACCGAGTGGCGCTCCTCAGGAGGTATCTCGAGCACCACTTCGTCATGCACCTGCAGGATCAGCGAACTGGTGAAGCCGCCGTCCATCAATGCCTTGTCCAACCGCACCAGCGCCACCTTGAAGATGTCCGCCGCCAAGCCCTGGATGCCAGCGTTCATGGCTTGGCGCTCACCCATTTGGCGGATGCGGTAATTGGGTGATTGCAACTCTGGGATCTGACGACGGCGGCCGAACAGTGTTTCCGTGTAGCCCTTGTTACGCGCATCGGCCACCGCCGCGTCCATATAGCTACGCACGTTGGGGAAGGCGATGAAATAGGCGTCAAGAATTTCTTGGGCGTCGGCCACCGGCACGTTCAGCCGTTGCGCCAAACCGTATGACTCCATACCGTATGCCAACCCGTATGAAACCATTTTCGCCTTCGATCGCATGGCCAGGGTGACCCCGTCGGCCTCCACCTTGAAGATGCGCTTCGCCGTTTCGGTATGGACATCGGCGCCCGTGGTGAACGCTTCGATGAGACCTGGATCCTGTGCCAGATGAGCAATGACACGCAACTCGATCTGGTTGTAGTCAGCCACCATCAACACCCGACCATCGGCCGGGATGAACGCTCGTCGAAAGCGGCGGCCCTCCTCACTACGGATGGGGATGTTGTGCAGGTTGGGCTGATCGCTGGAGAGGCGACCGGTGCGTGCCACCGTTTGGTTGAACGTGGCATGGATACGCCCATCGGCGGCCACCTCGGCCAGCAGACTCTCGCCGTACGTCGAGCGAAGCTTCTCCATCTCGCGATAGCGCAGGAGCGGTTCGATGATGGGATGCTCACCGCGCAACTTCTCCAGCGATTGAGCATCAGTGGAGTAGCCGGTCTTGGTCTTCTTGTCGGTTTTCAAGCCCAGCTTGTCGAACAGAATGGCGCGCAACTGCGGAACGGAATTGACCAGGAACACCTCACCGGCGGCGGCGTGCACTTCGGCCTCGGCCCTGGCTGCTTCGTCGGTGAGTTCTTGGGCCAACTCCTTCAGGTAGGCGGTGTCCACTCGGACGCCTACTACTTCCATCCGGGCCAGTACTCCAATGAGTGGCCGCTCTATCTGCTCGTACAATGCCAATAACGCCCGCGCTTCCAATGCTGCGTTCATCGGAGCCGCCAAGCGCCACACTGCAGCGGCATCGCGCGCCGTGACCTCGGCCGGATCTTGGGCATTGCCGCCGAAATCCAGCTCCCCGGCGGGGGCCGCATCCTCTGCGCGCAGATCAATACCGACGTACTTGGCGGCCAACTCTTCCAACGCATAGGTGGCGTCAGACGGATCCAACAGATACCCAGCGATGACGGTGTCGACTCCGATGGCCTCGGTACTGGCAATGTCGATACCGTGATCGTGCAGCGACCGCAGCAACTCCTTGGCCTTGTGGGCGTGAATGCGCCGGCTGGCTGAGGCAAATGCGGTACTCAATTTGGGGGCGGCCGCCATCAGCACGTCGATGGGTACCCACTGGACCGCTTCACCGGCCGCTAAGGCCACGCCAAGGAGCGCTGATCGTCCCTCTACTCCCGTCCATCGGCCCCGGATGGCCAAGTCTTCAGTGCCCGCCAAGAGGTCGAGTTGCTCGGCAGACGTGATGTGTGTGAGGTGGACCTGCAACCGTTCCGTGGGAACGGGGTGCGATTCGCCGGCACCACCCACGCCACCCCAGATCAACATGAAGGCATCAAGAACCCGTTCCGTGAGGGCCCGGAATTCGAGTGTCTTGAACAACGCTCGTGCTGCTGCCAGGTCCGGCTGCGGCGTGTGCACGCCCTCGATGGTGACGTCAGGGACGTCGAGTACGAGCGGGGTCGCAGTGAAATTGGACCTCACCTGAGCTTCATAAGCACGCAGATTTTCGCGAAGTTTGGGGGTGGCCTTGTCCACATTGGCGAACACTCCATCGAGATCGCCGTATTCGTTGATGAGTTTGGCGGCCGTCTTCTCTCCCACGCCCGGAACACCCGGCAAGTTGTCCGATGGGTCACCCCGCAACGACGCGTACATGGCGTACTTCAGCGGATGCACTCCGGTGCGATCCTCGATGCCCTTCTCGTCGTATAACGCATAGTCGCTGACGCCGCGCTTGTTGTACAACACCCGGATGGATCCCTCACCCGGTCCGGTCGCGTCTTGTACCAATTGATATGCGTCGCGATCACCAGTGACCACGATGATGTCGTCGCCACGATCGCGTCCCTGTGTGGCCAGCGTGGCCAACACATCGTCGGCTTCGAAACCGATGATCTCGAACATGGCAATGTCGAGAATCTGGACCACTTGGCGAACGATGCCCAACTGCTGACGCAAAATGTCCGGTGTCTCGGCCCGGCCGCCCTTGTAGTCGTTGACGAGGGCGTGGCGAAAGCTGGGCTCGGGCCTGTCGAAGGCGCAGGCGATGAGGTCGGGCTGATGCTCGTTGAGCATGTATTGCAGCATCGACGTGAACCCGAACACTGCGTTGGTGACCTGTCCAGATGCCGTTGCCATGTCGGCTGGAAGCGCAAAGAACGCCCGGTACGCCAGCGAGTTACCGTCGAGAAGCATCACCTTGGCCATCGGCAGTGACACTACGTCTCGTTGACCCATCCGTTGTGCTCGCTGGCGACTACTCCAGGAGGATGGCTTCGGCCACCGCCCGCATGCTGATACGGGAGTCCATAGCCAGGCGTTGGATATGGCGAAACGCATCGGGCTCACTGAACCCGGCACTCATCAATCGTGACTTGGCACGGTCGATGGCCTTACGACCCGCCAACTGGTCACCCAATGTCTCGGCCTCGGCGGCCAGGGACACCAGTTCGCGGTGGCGTCCCACGGCGACTTCGATGGCGGCCACCAACTCGTGTTTCTGAAACGGTTTGACCAGATAGGCCATGACGCCGGCGTCGCGAGCCGTTTCGATCAGTTCACGTTGACTGAACGCAGTGAGAACGACCACTGCGGCCAGTCGCTCGGTGGTAATGGCCCGAGCCGCCGTGAGCCCATCCAAGCCGGGCATCTTGACGTCCATCACCACGAGGTCCGGCCGCAACTCACGGACCAACGCCTCCACCTCATCACCTCGACCGGTTTCACCCACGACGAGATAGCCCTCCTCGGCCAGCATCTCGGCCAGATCCAGGCGGATGATGGCTTCGTCCTCGGCCAGTAGCACCCGAGTGGTCACAAGTGCTCTTTGGAAGCAGCCGACAATTGATCCAGGAGGGAGTCCTGCCGCCGAGCCAACTCCACTACCAACGCCCGCAACCGGATTTGTTCCTTCCCAAGTGCATCGGCGGGCCCCTGGGCCTGGCGATAGTCGTGAGCATCCATGGGCGAGTCCGACACCAGCAATCGGATACGGGCGTCCTCGGCTTCGTCATCGAGCGTGTCGGACTGCTCCCCCACCACCCGTAGTTCCTCGCGCGCCCTGGTCAACTGTAGGGACACGTCAGCCAATCGCCGCTTCACCAACCAACGCATGGGTGGCAGTGTACGGCGAGGTGGGTGGGACCCAGGCGAACCCAGGCAAACGTGTAGCAAAATTCCCTCGCCCGCTACGAGTTTTACGACGAGATCGGGTTGCGGCAACGCGCCTGTCCGATTTCCGCCAGCTTCACTCGTGGATGCCTGACACCATGGAACATGTGGAAACACATCTGTACTCGCACCCGGAACCTTCCCCGCTTGTGCCCCTTGACGATGAACGTTGCTACCGGGCCGTGTTGGGGCGTGACCGCCGCTTCGATGGCTGGTTCGTGACGGCCGTTCGGACCACCCGTATCTATTGTCGGCCCAGTTGCCCGACACCCATTCTGCCCAAGCGAATCAATGTGGATTTCTACCAAACAGCGGCTGCAGCTCAGCAAGCCGGATTCCGGGCCTGTAAGCGGTGTCGGCCCGATGCCACCCCCGGTTCACCGGCGTGGAATCCGCGTGCCGATCTCGTTGGTCGCGCGATACGCCAGATCGCCGACGGAACCGTGGATCGTGAAGGCGTCGCCGGTCTGGCCCGTTCTCTATCGGTGAGTGAGCGGCACCTACATCGCGTACTGGTGGACCAAGTGGGCGCAGGACCCATCGCCCTGGCTCGCGCCCAACGCGCCCAAACGGCACGGTTACTGGTGGAAACCACGGATTTGCCACTTGGCCAGGTGGCGTTCGCCGCCGGGTTCGCCAGCATTCGCCAGTTCAATGACACGGTACGTGAGGTGTTCGACTCGTCACCCTCCTTGATGCGCACTGCCGTTTCGGCGCGACTGCGCAGATCGTTGCCTTTGGGTCTGCCGGGGGCCGTCACCGTACGACTGGCAATGCGTCAGCCCTTCGACGCCGTGTCGCTGCTTGCTTTCTTGGCGGGACGCTCAATACCCGGCGTGGACGAGATCGACGGTGCCACGTATCGGCGCAGCATCTC
>JAYVGK010000488.1:0-2442 GCA_043772215.1 Acidimicrobiales bacterium
TGGAGTGAGAATCGTTCCAAGATGCTCATGCGTCGATGGCCTGTTGACGAAGACCCGCATAGTCCACTTTGCCGTTGGCGGCGCGATTGATGGAATCCAGCCAAACCAATCGTTTGGGGGACTTGTATGCGGCCAGATGCTGTCGTAGATGCGCGATGACCTCACGGTCTGATGGCAGTTCAGTGCTGTGGTGATCTCGTTCCACCAGGGCCACCACGGCCTCGCCAAATCGTTCATCGGGCACACCCACCACGGCGGCGTCATGAATGGCTGGATGGCGTTTCAGTGCCTCCTCCACTTCCTCGGGGTACACCTTTTCACCACCGGTGTTGATGCACTGCGAGCCCCTACCCAACAGGCGCAAGGTGCCATCATCTTCCACCTCGGCATAGTCGCCGGGAATGGAGTATCGCTCGCCGTCGATGATCCGAAACGTCTGCGCCGACTTCTCCGGGTCCTTGTAATACCCAATGGGCGTATGACCTTTGAGCGCCACCAGGCCACGTTGCCCGGAACCCGCCACCACATCGGTGCCATCGTCGGCAATCACCCTGGTGTGAGCATTGAGGGTGAAGGCGGCGGTGGGTTGCGCACTGGGTGGTCCATCACCGCCAGCGGTGATGGACGACGCCATGCCGATGGCCTCGGAGGAGCCGAGGGTGTCCACCATGATGAGACGGGGATTGTGACGGAGCAAACCCTGTTTGGTTTCGGCGCTCCACATGACTCCCGACGACAGAATCACCCGCATACTGGAGAAATCCCAGCGATGCGGCTCACCATCAAGCGCTCGTACTATTGGTTTGGCAAACGCATCGCCCACGATGCTCATACTGGTGGCTCGATCGCGTTGGATACAGTCGAGCAAACCCGTCACATCGAACGACCGGCCTTGGAGCGTCACCACGCAGCCGGCCAGCATGAGCACGTTCAAGGCATTGAACGATCCGGTGCCGTGCATCAACGGTGCCGCAGGTATCGCCACGATCCCCGGTTTGGTGACGCGTTCGGTAAGGGCAGCCAACGATGCCGATGATGGCAACGGACGTTTTGATTGAGCATCAAGAACCATTGCCACATCGTGCTGGCGCCACATGACCCCCTTGGGCAGGCCCGTGGTGCCACCTGTGTACAGCAGAAACAGATCATCACCACTGCGTTGTGGAGGAAGCGACGGAGTGGCCGCCAGCGTCATGGTCGCCGCCTCGTACGACTGCGCCCACGCCGGGCAGGTGGTGTCGCCGTCAGCCACCCACAGCCACAACTTCACTCTCGGCAACTGGGTACGGATGTGTTCTACATGGGGCGTGAATGAGCCGTGGAACACCACTGCGGCGGCATCGGCGTTGTCCCACAAGTACACCAACTCCGTGTCGGTGTAGCGGTAGTTGGTGTTCACCGGTACCAGCCCCGCCTTGAAGGCGGCGAACATCGACTCCATGTACTCGGGGCCGTTGTAGAGATACTGCGCCACTTTGTCCTGATGACTCAGGCCCGCTCCGATGAATGCGGCTGCCACGCCATCGGCTCGGTCGTTGAACTGGGCCCAGGTGTAGCAAAGCTCACCGTGAATTTGGGCTATTGCATGGGGGAACCTCCGGGCGTGCGCCTCCCAGATGTCAGCAAAGTTCCATCCGGATGTGAATGGCTCTGTCCCACCCGTCATACGTTGCGGCGGTAGCGGCCGCCCACTTCGAACAGTGTTTCGGTGATCTCACCCAGCGTGCACACACGCACCACATCCATCAGCACCGCAAACAGATTTTCGCCAGCCAGCGCGGTTGTACGCAACCGATCCCGGGCCGCTTCACGCTCATGGACGTGACGCTGCTGAAATGAACGTAGGCGCTCCAGTTGATCGTCTTTCTCGGCTGACGACGAGCGAGCCAACTCGAGATCGGCGGTCACCGGTTCCTCGGCTGGATTACGGAACGTGTTGACTCCCACGATGGGCAACGATCCGTCATGCTTGCGGTGTTCGTAGAGCATCGACTCGTCCTGGATACGACCTCGCTGGTAGCCGGTCTCCATTGCTCCGAGTACACCCCCGCGCTCACTGATCCGCTCCAATTCCGCCAGAACCGCCTCCTCCACCAAGGCGGTAAGCTCATCCACGATGAACGATCCCTGCAACGGGTTCTCGTTCATGGCCAGGCCCCACTCTCGGTTGATGATGAGTTGAATGGCCAAGGCCCGGCGCACCGAGTCCGCCGACGGAGTGGTAACCGCTTCGTCGTAGGCGTTGGTGTGGAGACTGTTGCAGTTGTCGTAGATGGCGCACAGGGCCTGCAAGGAGGTGCGGATGTCGTTGAAGCTCATCTCCTGTGCATGCAAAGAGCGGCCTGAAGTCTGAATGTGATACTTCAGTCGCTGCGATTTGTCCGCTGCCCCGTACCGATCACGTAGGGCAATGGCCCAAATACGGCGAGCCACACGGCCCAT
>JAYVGK010000489.1:0-2706 GCA_043772215.1 Acidimicrobiales bacterium
CGCGCAGGCTTGTCACGGTTTTACCGTGGTCCTCGGAATCGGGAGGAATGGCGCATTGATCACTTGGGCGGTTCGGTTGTGGGTATCGAGCGTGGTGAGAGCGGCGGATTCGCCTGACTGTGGATGGCACCTGGAGCCTTTGCTGTGATGGGCGGAGACGGTTGGGCCTTTGTAGAAGCCCGTACTTCTGCGAGTGGGTCCGGGCCTTGCGTCATGCCGACTAGCAATTGCGTTGCGTTGTCCAGCGTCATGAGATCCAGTTCACGTGATGCGCCAAACGCGGTGGCCTTCCCATCAGTCAACGTGCTTGCGATGGAGTGGAGCGTTTGATTGTCATCAATAGTCAACGCTGCTGTTGCAGCCGAACCTCGCACTGCTGAGAAGTCGCCACCCACTTCATAGAAGAACACCAAGTAGCGCTTCCCGACAATAGGCGCAGGGTCGTATTCTGCGCACTTGAAGGTGCCTGATATTGGGTCTAACGCTGAGGCCGAGAACCAAGGGACACGCTTTGGCACCGGGATACGACCTCTTGTGCGAAGCACCTTTTCGACGACAAAGTCGTTGATCGTGCCGGGGATACCCGGGATGGCTTGAAGGTGAGCCGGTGTCTGCCCGTCAACGACTCCAACTACGGCGAAGTCAGACCAGTTAAGAACGACTTGGAGGGTGAGAGGTGGTGAGAAATATTCTTCATCGTGTACACCGGTACAGCGCTGACCACCGGAGTGTTCGTTGACGTAGTCAAGCGACGTAGCCGAACGCAGAGCCTCTGATGACGATACCGCTGGAGCAGTCGCTCGGGCCCCATTCGTGTACCTAGGCGTTGACGAATCGACCCGAGGTTGTGATGACACTCCCCCGCAGGCCGCTACACCGACAGTCGATAGGAGAGCTGTTGCTAGCCCGGCAATGCATTTCATGGTTGCGTCCTTATCGTGTGTAGTAGGGAATATCGAAGCTACCCAAATTATCCAAATTTATCCCGACGGAATGCTGTTCCGGGACTACGCTGATCCGCACACCTACGGTCGTACCACCGACGACTTGCGTCTGTTCTTCGGTGGCAACGACTAGCCATACCGAGACCGCAACGGCGGGTTGCGCCCTGCCAACCAAGACCCGATCGTTACTGGCCACCATCGACCGTCGCTTGCCGAACTTGGGTGATGTGGAGCTCGGCTACTCCTGGTGCGGGCGTTTGCCGAGACCCCTCGACGGATTGGCCTACCTCGGCGGACACTTGCGCTATCCCCGTTGTCGATTTGCCCTTGGGTTCGGCGGCCACGAGGTCATTTTTTCGACTCGGACGCCCCATAATGAAACCCAGCTGATCAACCGAGCAGCACCCATACGGTTGCCACCACTGCAATCACCGGGTGGTCGCTGCGGTGCTGACACAATGGGCTGATGAGAGCAGCAGTCTGTCGTGAATTCGGTGCCCCGCTGGTGATTGAAGAAGTGCACTTGGCGCAACCGGGGCCGGGCGAGGTGCAGGTTCGCATGCGCGCCACCGCCATCTGCCATAGCGACATCACCTACGCGGAAGGCGGATGGGGCGGCACCCTGCCCGCGATCTATGGCCATGAGGGTGCGGGAGTGGTGGAGGCCATCGGGATCGGCGTCTCCACCGTCAACGTGGGTCAGCATGTGGTGGTGACGCTCATACGCGCCTGTGGCCGTTGCCATGGGTGTGTCACGGGTCAGCCGGTGACGTGCGACGCCACGTTCCCCCTCGACGAGCACAGCCCGCTCACCGACGCCAACGGCCAAACTATTGTCCACGGGCTGCGTTGTGGCGCATTTGCCGAACAGTGCGTGGTGCATGAGTCGCAATTGGTGGTGGTGCCCGATGACATTGCGTTCCCCGTCGCTTCGCTCTTGGCCTGCGGGGTCATCACCGGATTCGGCGCAGTCACCAACACCGCCAAGGTGGAGCCGGGCAGCCACGTGGTGGTGTTCGGCACCGGCGGGGTGGGACTCAACGCAGTCCAAGGCGCGCATATCAGTGGCGCCCGTACGGTGATTGCCATCGACATTGCCGATAACAAACTGGAAGCGGCCACCACATTTGGTGCCACCCACGTCATCAACTCCATCAATCAAAACGTGGTGGATAAGGTACGGGAGCTTACCGACGGCCGGGGAGCGGACTATGTGTTTGTCACTGTGGGCGTGAAGGCGGCATTTGACCAGTCGTATGCATTACTGGCCAAATCAGGCAGTGTGGTGTTGGTGGGTATGCCCGCCAATGGCGTCATGAGCGAGATCGACCCCGGCACCCTGGCCGCCTATAGCCAAAACATCCTGGGCTCCAAGATGGGCGGATCGCGCATCGGGGTGGACATCCCCAATCTGGTGGCTCTCTATCAACAGGGCCGTGTGAAACTCGACGAACTGGTATCGGGTACGTATCCGTTGGAGAAGATCAACGAAGCCATGGATTCGGTCAAGCGGGGCGAGGCGTTGCGCAACGTCATCGTTTTCTAGGATCCCGGGAAAGGCACAGCAGATGAAAGTTGTTGACATCAAGACGTTCGTGGTGGGCAACCCGCCGCCACGCTTCGGCGGCCGCTACTGGATTTTCCTGAAACTCACCACCGACAGCGGCATCACCGGCGTGGGGGAGGTGTACACGGCCACGTTCTCCCCGCACATCGTGGCCCAGATGATCGAAGATGTGGCTGCCCGCCATGTCATCGATCA
>JAYVGK010000490.1:0-1859 GCA_043772215.1 Acidimicrobiales bacterium
GAGCGACTGCACAGCATGCAGGCGGTGCAGTTCTCCTCTTTGAGGGCAATGACACCTCGAGCCCGTACTGGCGGGTCTTCGCGTACGTGGGGGTACTGCACCGTTTGATTGGGGCGGAACAGCTCCTTGAGGGTGACGCCCATGCCTCCGGTGAGACCCTTGAACACATCGGTGACCGCTTCGGGCACAGGAGGTTTGGGGAGGGGCATGTCAGAACACCACCTTCAACACGGCCGTGGCCATGATGTTCAGGAGCGAGATGGGAATGAGGTACTTCCAGGCCAGCGTTTGGAGCTGATCCTCGCGAAAGCGGGGGTAGCTGAAGCGGACCCAGAAGATGACGAAGTTGATGGCCAAGATCTTGGTGAGCAACACCACCGGACCTGCGAAGTTGGCAAAGTTGTCATGGAACCAGGTGGGCATGGGCACATACCAGCCACCGAGGAACAATGTGGCGGCAATGGCGGCCAGCGCAAAGGCCGACGCCACCTCCCCCAAAAAGAATGACAGGAACCGGAACCCGGAGTACTCGGTCATGTATCCCGTGACGAGCTCGGACTCCGCCACCGGCATGTCGAACGGAGCCTGCGTGAGCTCAGCTTGGGCGGCGATCATGAAGATGGCAAAGCCCACGAATTGAGTAGCGATGAAGGGCATCCCACCGATGTTGTGGCCGAACACTTCGAAGTGACGTTGAGAATTGACGATACCCGGCAGGCTCATGGTGCCGGCCTGGATGACCACACCGATAACGGCGAGAACCAGCGGCAACTCGTAGGCAATGAGCTGCCCGGCGGCGCGCAGCGAGCCCATGAGGGAGTACTTGTTGGCCGATCCCCAACCAGCCATGAGAATGCCAAGCACGCTGATGGATCCCACTGCCAACGCGTAGAACACACCGGCCGCCAGATTGGAGATCACCAAATCTGGTCCGGCGGGGATCACCAGATAGAGCAGGAATGTGGACATCACCACCACGTAGGGCGCCAGTGAGAACACCCATTTGTCGGCCTTGCCGGGGATGGTGTCTTCCTTCTGGATGAACTTCACGGCGTCACCGATGTTTTGAAACCAGCCATGGAAGCCGCCCGGCTCCATGGGACCCAACCGGCTTTGCATGTGCGCCATCATCTTGAGCAAGAACATGTAGCCCACGAGCAAGCCGCCCACGGGAATCACCACGAGCACGGCGAGCATCTTGATGATGGTTTGTCCCCAATAGGGGATGGTGAAAGCAAGCATGAAAATCAGCGATCCGTCAGCGGTTGTCAGCGGTCGATGTCGCCGAGGATGAAGTACAGGCTGGCCAGGATGGTGACGATGTCCGGCACGTATACGCCCTTGAGCACCCACGGCATGATGGAGATGTTGTTGAAGCTCGGTGTACGGATCTTGACCCGGAACGGGCCCAGTCCACCCTGGCTCACCACGTAGTAGCCCATTTCCCCCAGCGGGTTCTCAGCGCTCACGTAGGTTTCACCGGCAGGCACCTTGATGATGCGAGGCACTTTGGCCATGATGGGTCCGGAGGGCATCCCGTCGAGCACTTGGTCCACGATCTTGGTGGCCTCACGCGTTTCCTGCAGACGAACCCAGCAGCGCGCATACGAGTCTGCGTCGGGGTGGGTCCACACTTTCCAATCGAGCTTGGACCAGGCAAGTGGGCTCTCCTGGTCTCGACGGAGGTCCCAATCCACGCCCGACGCACGCGCATTGGCCCCCGAAAGCCCGTATTCCATGGCCTTTTCGGCGGGGATGAGACCTATGCCGCGAGTGCGCTGCTGGAACACCAGATTGCCGAACAGCAACTCCTCCAACAAATCGCAGAAGTCTCGGACCTTGTTCATGACTGCTTTGGT
>JAYVGK010000491.1:0-1701 GCA_043772215.1 Acidimicrobiales bacterium
TACGAACGCGCAGGCGACGTGCCCCGCGCTAGAGAGATGTTCACTCGGATCACCACCCGGGACTCCGAGTTCGTGGACGTCGCCGAACGATTGGCCGCCCTAGCCTGACCGCAGCGGCCTGACCGAGCCAGCCTGGTCAGGCGACAGTGATCGACGCATCCAGGTACACGTCCTGGATGGCGTTGAGCAGCGCCACACCGTCGGCCATCGGGCGCTGGAAAGCCTTGCGCCCAGCAATAAGACCCATGCCCCCCGCCCGCTTGTTGATGACTGCGGTGCGCACGGCCTCCATCATGTCGCTGGCTCCCGCCGACGCTCCCCCAGAGTTGATGAGCCCAATGCGACCCATGTAGCAGTTGGCCACCTGCCAACGGGTGAGGTCGATGGGGTGCGACGTGGTGAGCTTGTCGTAGACCAGCTTGTCCGTTTTGCCGTAGTTGGCGACTGCGTTGTAGCCACCGTTGTTTTCCGGCAGCTTCTGTTTGATGATGTCCGCCCCGATGGTGACGCCGAGATGATTGGCCTGGCCGGTGAGGTCGGCCGAGACTTCGTAGTTGACACCATCCACCGTGAAAGCACTGTTGCGGACGTAGCACCACAAGACAGTGAACATCCCCAACTGATGGGCCTCTTCGAAGGCTGCGGCTATTTCCTGCAATTGGCGTGTGGCTCCTTCAGAGCCCCAGTACACCGTGGCACCAACGCCTGCGGCGCCCATTTTGGCTGCTTGACTAACAGAGCCAAACATCACTTCGTCTGCCTTGTTGGGATACGTGAGCAGTTCGTTGTGGTTGATCTTGACGATGAACGGGATGCGATGGGCGAAGCGACGTGACACGCTCGACAACACGCCAAATGTGGAGGCCACCGCCGAGCATCCCCCCTCGATGGCCAACTCGACGATTGATCGGGGATCGAACATCGTGATGTTCTTGGCAAAGCTGGCGGCCCCGGAATGCTCGATGCCTTGATCTACGGGGAGGATGGAGGTATAGCCCGTACCACCCAGGCGACCGTGGTTCAGCATGGAAGCCAAGTTGCGGATCACCGGCACGGAACGGTCGGTATCGGCGAATACCGTATCGAGGTAGTCCGGGCCCGGAAGGTGGAGCTGCGAAGCAGCGATGGTTTCGCACTTGTGGTTGAGGAGGGAATCAGCCTGATCGCCAAGAAGCGCTGCCACGTCCATAGTTGTCTGCCTTCGTTTCACTGTTCGGTTGGGAGAATTGGGTTCAAAAAGAATTGGTTGAGAAGAACGGTGAAGAGCCTACGGTGCGCTCGGGTCATCAAGGGGACGCATCGCCATCCCAGTACGGGGCTTGGGCCAAAAGAACGTTGTTTTAGCGGGCATCCGAGTATGGGTTTCAGCCACCTTACGTATCTGGGCAACGGTGGCCGGGCGCAGAAGCACTCCAGCTACCGCGTCGCCACTGGCTACTGCCCGAACCACAGTTTTTACGTCATGGTGGAACTCCAGTTCCGGTTCGCTTGATTGGAGCATGAATGCAACACGTTGCGAGTCGAGCGTGAACTCTGCAGGAAAGGCATCAGAACGAGGCCGAGCCAGCCATGCGCCTTCAGGGGAGATCAAGACCATCGCGTGCAGGTCCACCAGTGCAAACGCCAACTCGGTATCCACGGGCCCAACGGGCTCCAGATCGCAATACTGAAGGAACAATTGGACAACTTCATCGGCTCTAC
>JAYVGK010000492.1:0-2489 GCA_043772215.1 Acidimicrobiales bacterium
TGGCCGTCACCGATCCTTTGCGTGAAGCCCGCCTGGCCGGCTTGCGCCATGTGTTACCTCCTCGCCCAGGGGGTGTGGCGGCATTATTGGCGGCTGCTCCTGACGCCGATGTGGTGGTCATGACCCATGTGGGACTTGATGAATATGCATCGTTTTCCGAGCTTGCCCGCCAGGTTCCGTTGCGCACACCCGTGCTGGTCACTGCATGGCGGATTGCCCGTGCCGACATCCCTGGCGACGGTCCCGAGCAAACGCAGTGGTTGGATCAGCAGTGGATTCGTATGGACGCTTGGGTGCACGAACGGATTGTTGCCTGATGGCTGCTCTACTCCCGCCTGACGTGGATCTTGTGGTGCTCGGCGCAGGTGCCGGGGGGCTCACCGCAGCGCGTGAAGGGAGACGCCTGGGTGCCACCGTGGTACTCGTCACCGATGGTCGCCTCGGGGGCGATTGCACGTGGACCGGCTGCATCCCGTCGAAAGCCCTGCTGGCCGCAGCCGCTGGTGGCGCTTCGTTCGACGAGGCACTGAGCCGAGTGGAGCATGCAGTTCACGCAATGGCCGCCACCGAAAATGAGGTCACTCTGGCGTCCGAAGGTATTCGGGTGATAGCTGGTCGTGGAATGTTTCAAGCTCCCGGACATCTCGACGTGGACGGCACTGCAGTGCGGGCCCGGCGAACCGTGATTGCCACCGGCGGCACGGCCAGTATCCCCAAGATTGCTGGGCTCGATACGTTAACGGTGCTCACCAACGACACTATCTTCGAACGGAGGCCGCAGCCGACGTCGTTGGCCGTGCTTGGTGGTGGAGCGATTGGCTGTGAGTTGGCCCAAGCCTTTGCCCGGCTGGGTACCAAGGTCACGGTGATCGAGGCGCTGCCGCGCCTTCTGGCTAGAGAGGAGCCGGAGACCTCGGCTGCCATCACCACTGCGTTGCAGGGAGATGGAGTCACGGTGTTGGTGGGATCACGCGTGGTGCGCGTTGGCGCCACACTTTCGGGAGCGTCATTGCACTTGGCCGATGGGACGGTGGTGGATGCCCAACACGTATTGGTGGCGGTGGGCCGCACTCCATCGTCATCGGGAATGGGACTCGAAACCATTGGGGTGAAGGTGGATGAGCGCGGGTATGTGGTGGTGGACTCGCATCTGCTGACAACGGTGGAAGGGGTATACGCCATCGGTGATGTCACGGCTGGGCTGCAACTCACGCATGTGGCGGCCCGGATGGCGTTTGTGGCGGCCCACAATGCACTAGGAAGCGGGCTGCGACATCGGCCGAAGGTGTTTGATGATCGGGTGATCCCGCGAGCCACGTTCACCAGTCCGGAAGTGGGGCGGGTGGGTCTCACCGAAGCCGAAGCCGCCGCCATCGGCCCAGCACGGGTGGCGTACCTGTCACTCGAGCACGTTGATCGTGCGGTGGCGGTAGGGGCAACGAACGGCTTCGTGAAGCTGATCGCCGGACGGCGACGGTTGTTGGGTAGTGCGGGTGGTGGACGCATCCTGGGGGCAACCGTGGTGGCGCCCACCGGCGGCGACGTCATCCATGAGGTGGCGGTGGCAATGCAGACCAACATGTTCACCGGACGTTTGGCCCAAACCGTTCATGCCTATCCGTCGTGGTCGATGGCGGTTCAGCAGGCGGCGTTGCAGTTCTTCAGGCCCGTCAACGGCATCAGCGCCCGACCGGCACGCAGGTCGCCTTCATGATGTCGTACTCCCAGAACCGCGAGGACGTGGTGTTGGCCCGGGCCTTCGCCGGCGTGGAAAAGGGATTGTATGTGGACGTAGGGGCCAACGACCCCACGGTGGATTCGGTGACTCGATACTTCTACGAACTTGGGTGGCGCGGCATCAACATCGAGCCGCAGGCAACGCTGTTTGCCGAGTTGATGGCCGCTCGCCCCTACGACGTGAACCTCAACATCGGTATAGGTCAACATTCGGGCCAGATGGTGTTCCATCACGTTCCGGACATCAACGGCTGGTCCACATTCGATGCCGTCACCGCCGCCCGAATCACGGAGTCCGGCCATGTCGTCACTGACATCGTGGTGCCGGTGGAGCGGCTCGACACGGTGCTCAGCGCGCATACATCTGGGGCCGTGGTGGATTTTCTGAAAGTGGATGTGGAGGGGTTTGAGCAGGAAGTGCTGGGCGATGTGGACTGGACGGTGGTACGCCCCCGTGTGTTGGTGGTGGAGAGCAGGGTGCGCCAGTCGGTATGGGAGGCCCGGTTGGTGGCGTCGGGCTATCGGCGGACGCTGTGGGACGGGGTCAACGTGTTCTTGGTGCGCGAGGAAGATGACGCCACGCTGGGGTCGTTGCTGAGTTGGCCAGCGTGTGTGTTGGACCAGTTCGAACCGTTCGCCTATGTGCGCTACATCCGCGATCAAGAGGTGCTGCTCGCTCGCCAAGCACAGTCCATGGCGGCCTTGGCGGCCGCTCATGTGGACGCGCTGATGCAACTGCGGTGGGGGGTGGC
>JAYVGK010000493.1:0-2011 GCA_043772215.1 Acidimicrobiales bacterium
GTCCACTCGGTACCCGGTGAGCCCGTTGGGGATTTGCCCGGCCGAGTTCAACGTGACCTTGATGGACGCCACGTTGGTGGCCGGAGTTTGAGCCCGAGGTTGAGCTGGTGCTGTAGTCGTGGCGGCGAGCATGGCCGCCAGCACCGTGACGCCGGTGAACAGCCCCAGTCCCGCCACTCGTGTGCTTCCCCGGCTCCAACGTGATGGGCTGCCATGCTGCATGAGTTCCTCCGATAGTTGCACGTCCACCGTGGACCATAACGGCGACCCCGATCGCACTGACACTGAACAGTGGTCAGGGGGCAACGATGGTGTTGACCCGGTTCATGACCCGGTCGAATCCCTCATCCAGGATTGCTTCCACCGCATCGGCCGCCAGTTGGACATCCACGTCAAGCAGTTGGCGTTCGGCCTTGCCCGGGCGTTTGAGCACATAATCGGCGCCCGCCTCACGACCGGGTGGCTTGCCCACACCGATGCGGATGCGAGCAAACAGCGCCGAGTCGAGATGGGCTTGCACCGACTTCAACCCGTTGTGACCAGCGTTGCCGCCACCCAGCTTCAATTTCATCCGTCCAATAGGCAGGTCCAGCTCGTCGTGCACCACCACCAACCGAGCCAAATCCTCTATGCCGTGACGACGCACCAACGGGCGAACCGCTTCGCCGGACAGGTTCATGAAGGTGATGGGAACGGCCACCGTTAACCGGTGTACGCCCACGCGTAGTTCCGCCGACAGCGCCCGCTCCCTACCCAGTTTCAGGCGACCGCCATGGCGTTTGAGCAGGAGGTTGACCACCTCCACCCCCACGTTGTGCCGCGTGCCCTCGTATTCAGCGCCAGGATTGCCGAGACCCACCACCAACAAGTCGGCTGGGGTACCCGTGCGCTCACGACCCAGCATCAGGGAGCGGGGATCAGATTCGGATCGGACTCAGACGCGGACGAGATCCAGGTGCGTAGCGGTATGGCGCACCGGGTGACGCTGGATCTCTTGGATCTTGACCCGCTGGCTGACACCGTCGAGCACAAGGGTGAACTCCAGGCCCCGCTTGGACACGTCGTTGAAGGTATTGCGTACCTCACGGTGGTCGAGCACGATCGACACCGGGTCGCCCTTGCCGTAGATGACGCCGGGCAGTTTGCCCGTGCTGCGCAGGCGACCGGTGGGGCGACTACCGGTGAGGGGGCGCAGCTGAGCGGTGATGGTGATGTCGGCCATGATGGAGTGGATCCTCTGTCGCGTTGCAGGTGCGCCATACCTAGCGCAATCGGTCGGAGAGGTTACCCGCCCCGACGGACCCCGCCGAACCGCCCGGCCTGCGCCCTGACTCTGCCTCACTACGGGCCTGCGCCCTGACTCTGCCTCACTACGGGCCTGCGCCCTGACTCTGCCTCACTACGGGCCTGCGCCCTAACTCTGATTCTCGCCGCCAAAGATCTCGCTCACCGACGCATCACCGAACACCGCGTTGATGGCATGGGCCAATATTGGTGCGGCTGACAGCACCTCGATCTTGTCGATCTGCTTCTCCGGTGGCAGTGGAATGGTGTTGGTGATGATCACCTTCGTGAACACCGAGTTCTTGATTCGGTCGATGGCCGGCCCCGACAGCACCCCGTGGGTGGCAGCGGCGACGACCTCCGACGCTCCCCGGCGCCGCAGCAGATCGGCGGCCGCACAGATGGTGCCGGCGGTGTCGATCATGTCGTCCACCACCACACAGAACCGACCGGCCACATCACCCATGATGTCGAGCGCCTCCACCGTGTTGACCTTGGACGTGGAGCGACGCTTGTAGATCGACGCCACATCAGCGTCGAGATGCTTGGCAAAACGCTCAGCCGATTTCACCCGACCCGAATCCGGCGACACCACCACTGCATTGGGCGGCACGATGGTCCGCAGATGATCAACCAACACCGGAATGGCGGTGAGGTGATCCACCGGGATGTCAAAAAAACCCTGGATCTGGCCGGAGTGCAAGTCGATGGACACCACGCGATCGGC
>JAYVGK010000494.1:0-4346 GCA_043772215.1 Acidimicrobiales bacterium
CTGGGCCAGCGCGACCATGCCGTCGACCTCTTCCGGCACGCTGATGTCCGCCGGGACTTTGATTGCCGATCCGCCCGAACTTGTGATGCGGGCCACCACCTCCGA
The DNA here is from genome assembly GCA_043772215.1 of Acidimicrobiales bacterium. Classification (GTDB taxonomy): domain Bacteria; phylum Actinomycetota; class Acidimicrobiia; order Acidimicrobiales; family JANYDT01; genus JANYHQ01. Next base: position 106 of record JAYVGK010000494.1, read on the forward strand.
CGCCAACCCGTCCATGCGTTCGTCAGGAAGTGTGTTCACCACCACGCACGCGCCCTCTCGTGCGAACTCTTCTGCAACAGCGGCCCCGATGCCCCACGAAGCACCGGTCACTATGGCGACGCGATTATCAAGTCTTCCCATGGGAGCGCTCCTGTGTTGGGGCAATTGCAGCGTCGGCGGTGAGTTTCACCAGATGCTCCATCCGCCGTCGACGATGAGGTTGTGACCGTTGACGAAACCCGAGCCGGGGGCTGCGAGGAACACCGTTGCGGTGACGTAATCGTCAGGCTGGCTGTTGCGGGCGACGGGTGCCTGGTTGGCGAGGTGTTGCCAGATTTTTGCGTGTTCGTCGGTAGGGTCGGGATTCCACGTGATCATGCCGGGGCTGAGGGTGTTGACGGTGACTCCGCTGGGACCAAGTTGGCAGGCGAGGTAGTGGGTGAGGCCGATCAGTCCGTGTTTCGCCGCCGTGTATGCACCGGCACCGGCATCGGCGCCAGTGTTGCGAGGGTCTTGGCCGATGGTGCCGTAGACGGAGGAGACATTGATGACGCGGCCCCAGCCCCGCTCAACCATTTTGGGTGTGAGCAGTCGGCATAGTCGTTCGGCGGCGATGACGTTGATTTCGTAGGTGTGACGCCAATCTTCGGAGGTTTGTTGGCCCCACGGTTTGGAGTGGGGGTCGCCGCCGGCGTTGTTGACGATGATGTCAATGGGCTCGGTGATGTTGTCGATTTCGGTATAGAGGGCGTCGTTCGTGAGGTCGCCGACCAAATAGCGATGCTCGGGTCCGAGGGTTGAGAAGGTATCGGCCAAGGCGTTAACACTGCGGGCTACGCCAATCACGTTGGCGCCGTGAGCTGCGAGTCCGTGTACTAGCCCACGTCCCAGCCCGTAGCCGCCGCCGGTGACAAGCGCAGTCTTGCCGGTGAGGTCAAACAGGTTCGATCGTGCATCCATGTCCATAGGGTCCCTTCCCGTTAGGCGTGGCGATGTGTCCACGACAGGGTTCGTGCGGGTGTCGAGTATTTCGACGGGTGAGATGGCGCCCTTGCTTGCCAGACTGCCGATATGCTACCATGAACTCAGTATAAACGAAATCAATGCTGAATTACGGCGAATCTGGGGGAGAGTGATATGGACTTTCATTCAACGACGTTCCAAATCAAGGCACGGGTGAACAACCCGCCGGATACCTGGGGCACAAGACAGAGATCGCGACGTTGGCGCAAGGCTTTGCTAGTTGGCTCGGCACTCTTCCTCGTGACCAGCTGTAGTAGTTCGGGCAGTGGAACGAAGTCGGCTGCTGAGTCCGCCACGACTGCACTAGGTGGGTCTGACGTAACTGTGGCTGCGGCTGCTGAGTCCGCCACGAGCGTGGTTGAGGCGAATGGGTCTGCGACGACTGCGGCTGCAGAGTCCCCGACGACTGTGGTTGCCGCTGCAGAGTCCGCAACGACTGTGGCTGCGGCTGGCGGTCGGAGTACGACGCTTACCCTTACGCTTCCTCAAGAGCCACCCAGTTGGAACTACTGGGAAGTTGGTGCAAACGCCCTTCGTGTCCCTACCTTCTACAACGTGCAGGAAACATTGGTCGAAAACAAGCCAGACGGGACGATCGTGCCGATGCTGGCCGAGTCGTATAAGGCAAGTGCAGACGGAAAGGTGTTCACCTTCACCATCCGAAAGGCCAAATTCCACGACGGGAAGGATCTGGACTCGGCCGACGTCGTGTACTCGCTGGACAAGAACGCTAAGTCGCCGCTCGGCAAGTTGAGCGCACCTTATGGGAACGTTGCCAGTGTCACGGCCCCTGATGCCCGGACAGTCGTGGTTACGTTGAAGAATCCCAGCGCAACGTTCCTGGAGGAGATGGGCAACTCGGCGGGATACGTCGTTCCGAAGGGCTCGCACGAAAAGCTCGACCTTGCCAAGGAGATGCCGGGCACCGGCCCGTTCGTTTTTGGTGAGTACAAGCCGGGCGTCAGCCTGACCATGACCCGTTTCGATGATTACTGGGGCAATAAGCCCTATTTCAAGGACTTGAAGTGGTTGTTCGTCGCCAGCGAGACCGCCGCGCTGAACGGGTTGCAAGCAGGCCAGTACGACGTCGTGACCGGCGTGCTTGGTGAGGGCATCGACCGCGTCAAATCGTTCGAGTCGGACCCCAAGTTCCATGTTGTCTTCGAGTTGGGCGGCGAAGTCTCGTACGTCTTCTTGAATCACAACATGCCCGAACTCAAGGACATCCGCGTCCGCCAGGCGATCGCCTATTCCATTGATCGGCAACCGCACATCAAGGCTGCGCTTGCCGGGTATGGCGATTCCACTTGCCTCATGGCCGTCCCGTACAGCGTCAAGTACAACAGTGACTACTGCCCGTACCCCTACGATCCAGCAAAGGCAAAGGCGCTACTGGCCGACGCCGGCCTACCAAAGTTGACGATTGACTTCCCGTTCGTCACCGTTGCCTACCACCCGACAGTGATGGAGATCCTCACGTCGCAACTTGCGGCAGTTGGCATCACTGCCAAGACCCGTGGTGAAGACCTCACCACTTGGCTGGATCGCACCTGGACCAAAGGCAATTACCAGATGGGCCAGATCACGGATTCGGCACCAATCTCCCAGTACGGCTGTGCCGGTGGCCGTGAGCCTCTCGGCAAGAGCTCAAAGCTCTGCATTCCCGAGTTTGAAAAGTTGTTGGCTGCGTCCGACACGTTCATCGACCATGACAAGTACATAGCCGCAATGTCGGAACTCACGAAGAAGTTCTCCGACCTTGCTTGGGTTATCCCGATGTTCGCACCGAAGACGCCGCAAATCGCACGGTTCGACATCGACGGTATCCAAGCGACACGGATCAACAATTCCTTCGACGTGCGCAACTTGCATTGGACGCAGGGCTGAACTCCGCTGGAACGGCCTGATAGCCGAACCAGCCTTTGATCGACATGCAGGCCACCTGAAACGGCGGCCTGCATGTCTCGGTAGCAAGTAGTGAACATTTGGTGAGTGTGTGTAAGTCGTTGAAGATTGCTCGATGAGGAGAGGCAGGTCTAGTGGTACGTCTAATAATCCGCTCCTTTCTGAGCCTCGTCATCGCCGCCATCATCGGTTCGCTCATCGTGTTCTTGTTGATGCATTTCCTCGGTGGCGATGTCGTCACGGTCATACTGGGGAAGGAGGCCGGGCCTGGCGATGTGGTGCGACTCCGCCACTCGCTCGGCCTTGATCGGTCGCTCCCGGTGCAGTACCTCTCGTGGCTCGGCGGGGTCTTCACCGGTCACCTCGGCACGTCGTATGCACTCGGCTTCGACATCTTCGACCAGATCCAAACCCGGTTCGGGCCGACGTTGTTACTGACCTTTGGCTCGCTGCTGGTCTCGATCCCGTTGTCACTGACGCTCGGCACATATTCGGCCATTCACGTGAAGAAATGGCGGGGTGGTGTTGTGGACGTCCTCACGCAAATCGGCATTGCCATTCCGACGTTTTGGGCTGGACTGTTGCTAGTCTTGTTCTTTGCGCTGAGGTTCGGCGTCTTGCCGACCGGGGGTTATGTCCCCTTCTCCGAGGATCCGCTTGGATCTATTCGTTCGCTGATTCTTCCGGTTGCCGCCCTTAGCCTCGGGATTACCTCGGTGCTTACCCGATACGTGCGTACCGCAATGATCGACGTGATGAGTGAAGACTTCATTCGCGCCGCCATGGCCAAGGGGCGGACTCGACGTGGCGCGGCTCTGTTCCACGGTGTGCGGAACGCTTCGATACCACTGGTGACCGTCGCAACGCTGCAGTTCGGTGCTCTCATTGCTGGCGCCGTCGTCATCGAGAATGTCTTCGTTATCCCGGGTATCGGCAGAATGCTCGTGACTGCGACGCTGGGTCGCGAAGTTATCGTTGTGCAGTCGCTGGCTTTGGTCATCATGATGATGATCCTCGTGATGAACTTCATGATGGATATCGCCTACGGATTCCTCGACCCAAGGATCCGAGACAAGCAGGAGGGTCGCAAAGTTGCGTAAGCGGGCCGAGACGATCGATGCCCTCCCTTCATCGGCGAGGGTTTCCGATGGCATCACGCCCGGTCCGAAGCGACGGCGGGTACTGCGCAGGTACCCCTTCCCGCTGTTGCTCGGCGCGCTGCTGGTCGCCGGGTTCGCATTTGTTGCTTTGCTGTCGTACTTCTGGACCCCTTATGACCCGAAGGCCATCAATGTTCCTGACCGTCTTCTCCC
>JAYVGK010000495.1:0-2170 GCA_043772215.1 Acidimicrobiales bacterium
GATGACTTCAAGGCAGCCGCCGTGTTCCTGGCGTCGGCGGCCTCGTCATGGATCACCGGCCAGATCATCGTGGTGAGCGGCGCACCGTAGAACGTCTACCCCTCCACCACCAGATGAGAGCGACACGTCCACACGCGATTCCCACACGGAACGTTGGTGTACACGGTCCCGTCATCGCCCGGCGAATGAGGCAATCACTGGGTCGAGTTGTCCGAGGGCGTCTCGGCGGAAGGTGTCGCGGCAAAAGTCCCATCGTTCGCGCTGTTCAATGAGTCGACCAACAATCGTGGTAGCGATGCCCATCATGAGGTACGGGGTGGACAGCACATCGTCGGGGGGCAGCATCGGCAGCGCTGTACGACATGTTCTCGACGGCGCCCGAGGCATTGTCAGTGACCGCCACGCCCTGCACCAATATCTGCATTTCCAGAACCTACGGTGAACGGACTTGCTCAAGCCTGAGGTGCTGGCCGATTGGATCCGGGCCGAACTGGGCGCCCGACACGTCTCGATCACTGGGCCGATCGGCGGCTCAAGTTCGGCGACGATCCTTGCGGTGCTGATCATCACCGTCAACGGGCTCGAGCAACTGGCCGTGGCCAAGGTCTTCGACCACCCCGTCCTGTCAAGCGCCGACGCCTGCGTTCACGTGACGGGAGAGGTCGATCACCTCCAACGCGCACACACCGCCCACCTCACCGTGCCACACCCGTTGGCCTTTGATGCCTCCGGTGACGTTCTCGGAGTGCCGGTTGTGGTGATGACTCGTCTTCCCGGTATCCCCCTTCCTCGTCCCACGGTTGCCGGCTGGATAGAGGGTTTCTCCACCACGTTGCTGTCGATCGCTGCCGCCGACGTCGACACCAGTGATTTGTCGCAGGCCACATCATGGCGTGACCCCACACTGCAACGCCCCGACTGGTTTGGTGACACAGCACTCCGGGATGCCTCTGTTGTTCGTGCCGACGCTGGCTTCATCGGCTCTGGCGACCGCTTCATACATCGGGAGTTCCATCCGCTGAATGTCCGGTGGCATCAGGCCTGCGTGTCGGGTGTGGTGGATTGGGTTCATGCCTGCCGGAGCCCCATCGAATTCGATATCGTGTCGTGCCGGGTGAACTTGGCCCTCACCGCCGGCATCGCTGCAGCCGAGGCTTTCACCCAAGGACTTGGTGAGCTCGGGGCGGGGACGACCGAGTCTGGGACTTGGACAAGGCGCTGAGCCTTGCTCCGTACCCCGAAGTGCTGCTCACCGGCAATGACTTCGGGGCGGGACTGACGCTTCATGGCGTGCGCCAAACCATCATCGAGGTGATCCGTTCGGCACTCTCGGATCCATTCAGGAGGCGATAGCGATCCGGACGCTGATACCCGATGGCCAGCTCGACAGACGTTGGCCGGTGGGACTGGTGAAGACCAGCTCGCCATTCGGGTCACCGGTGATGGTCCATCCCCCCTCATGACAGGCGTGATGGTGACGGGAGCACAATAGACATCCATTGGCATGATTAGTGAGCCCCCCATTGATCCAATGTTTGATGTGATGACCCTGCGTCCATGATGGTGGTGCGTTACAACCCGACATCCGACATCCACCATCACGCATTACCAACACTTTTCGCAATGCATGTGAAAACGTTCGTTCTTCTCGCCCCACATCCACGATCTGCGACACCGAATCCGTGATGATCCGACTGATGCCAGCATCGCAACACATTCGCCTGGCTGCCTCTGCGGTGATGAACGTCCCCCGCTCGGTGACCGCTGTTCCGGTTGCATCACGTAAGGTAGCCAAGTCGATGACGACGCTCACATGAGGACGGGCCTTGGGGCTGCCGGTAGGGTTTGCATCGCCAGTCCCCACCGCGTTCAGTGCGTCTGTACAGATCCCCACTAGTGCATCAACTCGACGTTGCGTAGCTGTACGCAGATTGTGCTCCGGCGCAGGCTCGTGCTGCCAATCAGCCCTGGTTCGGGCATCAAGCGCAGTATTCACAATGTCGGCCGACTCCGGGTCCAACTGGCCGATTAACTCAGTCATACCTGTGTATTTCTTCCGAGTATCCAACGAACGCTGGGCACGTAGCACTTCGCCCGTAGCCAATCCCGCCTCATCGTCAACCGTACGTCCCCATCGCTCCAACTCCCGGCCCAATTGCACAGGCGACAA
>JAYVGK010000496.1:0-1634 GCA_043772215.1 Acidimicrobiales bacterium
AGCGAAATAGCCAGTACACGTAGGGTTGGGCCAAGATGTCCGTTGTCGCCCAGGTGCCCCACCACCACCAGCCCGATGGCGCCGCCCACCCGGGTCCCCGCAGTGATCATGCCGCTGGCGCGTGATCGCAGTGCGGTTGGGAACAACTCCGGTCCATAGATGGCGAGAGCCGGCAACGTGGCTGCCCCCACCACCGAAGCCACCATCGACCACACCCAGAGGGCTGGTCCGTGGCTGGAGAAAAAGGCGGCCATGGCACCGGCGAATCCTATGAGTCCCACCCCCACCACCACCCGTCGCCCCCGTCGGTCGGCAATCCGACCGCCGAGGAGTATCCCCAGTGTGCCAGGAACGTTGGTGATCAATCCGAACAGTGACAGTCCACCGGCGCTGAAACCGCGCTCCTTGCGTAAGAAGTCGTTCTGGAACTGACGGGCCGGATTGGTGAACACCGCCATGAGAATGATCCAGCTCAGGATCAGCGCCAGTCGGCGGCGGTGATCTGTCCATCGGGGTTCTGCTTTTCCGTCTCGTCGCTGCTCTGCTAAGTGCACATAGCTTCGACTTTCGGGAATGTATCTTCCGATGAAACGGATCGCCGGAATGGTCACCAAGGGAACCACGTAGAGAACACGCCAATTGCGCACGCCCAACCCTGCGACCGGTAATACCACCAGCGTCAATGCCGACCCCAGCGCCGCCGCCGCCACGATGCCACTCGACGCCCACGCCCGGGCTCCGGCGGGAAGCTCCTCCACCCCCACGATGGCGGCCAGGATGGCCACGGCGGTGACAAAGCCACGGGCGATGACCTGCAGCACCACAAAGGCCGCCAGGCTGGGCGACAGCGCGCACAGAGCGGTGAGCATCGGAGCCAGCAGTGCGCACGTCATCAGAACGCGACGACGTCCATGGCGGTCAGCCAGGCGCACAATCAACAATGTCACCACGATGTCAGCGCGAATGATGGCCAGCGCATTGCCCTGAGCTCCGGTGGAAGCTCCGAATTCCCTGGCGGCGTAGGTGATTGAGGTGGTGGTGACAGTGCCCTGGTAGCCGGTACTGAGTCCGACCACCGACAATGCGCCGAGCAGTCTCCACATCGATCGTTCCAGCGCCACCGGGGGACGGAGGAACGTGGGGACGACCACAGTCACGGGGCGAGAGCCTGTCACGTGCCGTAGTGTCGGTGGTGTCGTGCGCCGCCGGGACCCTCAAGAGCTGACGGTGGCGGCCTTGGCTGGCGACCGGGCGGCATTGGGACGGGTGCTGTCATTGGTGGAAGCGGGGGGCTCGGCGGCGGCGCAGGTGGACGCACTGGTTCATGGTCGGGGTGGTGCTGCGTACACGGTGGGCATCACCGGCGCTCCGGGCGCCGGCAAGAGCACGCTCACGGATCGCCTCGTTGCCATCGCCCGGCAGTCGCACTCGCAGGTGGCGGTACTGGCGGTTGACCCATCGTCGCCGCGCACGGGAGGGGCCATCCTCGGGGATCGCGTTCGTATGGACGATCACTTTCTCGATCCGGGAGTGTTCATCCGTTCCATGGCCACACGCGGTGCCCTGGGTGGCCTGGCAGTGGCGGTACCCGGCGTGGTGAGAGTGCTCGATGCGGCGGGGTTTGATTGGATTCT
>JAYVGK010000497.1:0-2513 GCA_043772215.1 Acidimicrobiales bacterium
CTACTGCGCTCATCACGATACGAGCCCGAGGCTTGAGGCCGTGAGCACGGGCGTACTCCGGCGAAGCCACCAATACCGCCGCAGCCCCATCCACCACCCCGGAAGAGTTGCCCCCGTGATGCACATGACGTAAGCCCTCGAAACCCGGGTACGTGAGTAGTGCCGTTTGATCCAGGGTGAGTTCACTTCCAGCCGGCTTGTGGGCACCCATACCTTCGAAGGCGGGCGACAACTTGGCCAGATCAGCCAGGGTGGTACCTGGCCGCGGATGCTCGTCCTTGGCCAGAGCCAACGTGGCGTCGTCATGGAAGATGGGTACCAAACTGCGGTCGAATCGACCTTCGGCGATAGCCGCTGCAGCCCGGGCCTGGCTCTCCACCGCCAACGCATCGCATTGCTCGCGAGTGAAGCCGTCAACAGTGGCTATGAGATCAGCTGAGAGTCCTTGGGGAACCATTGGGTATTGCGCGAACAGATGCGGGTTGTTGGCGCTGAACCCGTCCACGTGGAGCGATGTGGGCCGTGACATGGATTCCACACCGCCGCCCACCACCAGATCCTGATGACCAGCCAGCACGCCCATGGCCGCAAACGTGACCGCCTGCTGTCCGGATCCGCAGAAACGGTTGAGGGTCACGCCGGGGGCTTCGATTGACCACCCGGCGTCGAGTACGGCCATTCGGGCGATGTCCATGGCATGGTCGCCTGATCCGCTGCCGCTGCCCATGATGACGTCGTCGACGTCTTTGGTGTCAAAGCCATTGCGATCGCGTAACGCATTCAAGACCTGCGCCAAGATCCGCTGGGGGTGCACGTTGTGCAGCGCACCGCTGTCCTTGCCCTTGCCTCGGGGGGACCGGACGGTGTCGATGATCCAGGCTTCGGCGGCCATGTGCTGTCCTCGTTCGTGCGTCGATGGTGTTGAGCTCGGGGAGGTGAGCTCGAGGCATGAGGGTAGCAATGCCGCCTTGGTGTTCCCCATTCGAAGTTCAGGTCCCTGCGCAACAAGTCGGCACGCCCGATCCCACATTTCATGAGTGTTCTGAGCGGAACAGCCGAATACGACTTCGTTCAGCGCGACACATCGTGCCGACCCGGTCAGAAGGTGATTTGTCACTGGGACTCATCAGCACTCATCTATGGACGCATTGTGGTGGCCATCCGTCACCACCAGAATCCCTCAATGGGATCCCCATGCTCGCCTTCACGGCCACGCTGATCGTCTTGGCCCATGGCTATGCACCATTGTCCAGCGCGCCAGCGTCGATCTCCTTCGCCGAGATACGCCGCATCAGAACAAATACTCGAAATTCAGCACGGGTCCGGCGAGACCCGCACCGTCGAGACGCGTCCTTGACGATTCCCCAACGGCGGATGGCAATTCAGTCCTACCAGGCCTGGTGCGAAGGGCCCTCCGGCCTCGTCCCGGTCGCCACGTTCCACTCCGGCGAGAAGGTGACGTTGTAAGCGGGAGTTGCGATCAAGGATTTCCTGGTTTCACCATCACCCAGGCAGAAGTTGGCAGCCAAGATTCGTCCCGCAAGAAGGTCCTGTTCGGCACCGCCGAGTGAACCCTTGGTCGCCGATGGGTGGACCGCATTCGAAATTGCGGTTCTCCATCGGCTAGGAAGCGGGGCGAGAGTCAGGACAAGTGGCTTGACTCTGCCATCGAGAACCCCAGGGGACCCCATGCGTGAAGCAGTAATCGTGTCGTACGCCCGTACCGGGCTGGCCAAGACAGGGCGCGGCGGGTTCAACCTCACACCGGCCATGACCTTGGCTGCCCACGCCATCAAGCATGCGGTGGCCAAGTCCGGCGTGGAAGCCGAAGCGGTGGAGGACGTGTACCTCGGCAATGGGGCGCACGGTGCGGGCAACCTGGCCAGACTCGCCGGGCTCCTCGGCGGGCTACCAGTCACCACTGCCGGCGCCACCATCCAACGGCATTGCTCGTCAGGCCTCAACTCCATCGCCTTGGCCGCCAACTACATCAAGCAGGACGGCGCCGACGTGGTGGTGGCGGGCGGTGTGGAGTCCATCTCGATGCCCAACCCCGGCTTCGGTGGCAGTATCAACATGGACCCGCGCCTGCCCGAGATGTATCCGGCCATCTACATGGCAATGATCGAGACTGCCGACATCGTGGCGGAGCGCTACGGCATCACTCGCGAGGCCCAAGATCAGTACTCCTTGCAATCACAACAGCGCATGGCCGCCGCCCAAGCCAACGGACTGTTCGAGGATGAAATCGTCCCCATGGCCACCAAGATGAAATTGGTGAACAAGGAGACCAAGGAAGAAACCATTGTCGATGTCACCGTGGACCGCGATGAGTGCAACCGGGTCGACACCACCATCGAGGGCCTGGCCAAATTGGGTCCAGTGCGCGGCGAGGGCAACTACGTCACTGCCGGCAATGCCAGCCAACTGTCCGATGGTGCCGCCGCCGTGGTCATGATGGAAGCCAAGGAAGCCGAACGCCGTGGCATCACTCCCATGGGAGCGTTCAAGGG